>NZ_VHLC01000251.1:0-417 GCF_006547355.1 Myxococcus sp. AB036A
GTCCAACCTGGTGCTGGAGCTGGACCTCCAGCAGCCGCTGCCCGAGTACACGCTGGACACGTCCCTGGCGGGCGCGTTCGGCGAGGAGCCCACGTCACTCCGGGACGTCGTGGAGGGCCTGGAGAAGGCCGCCACGGACTCCCGGGTGAAGTCGCTGGTGGTGCGCATTGGCCAGCCGGGCAGCGCGGCGCAGGTGCAGGAGCTGCGGGACGCGGTGAAGGCGTTCCGCGCATCGGGCAAGCGGGCGGTGGCCTACGCGGACGGCTTCGGCGAGGCGGGCAACGGCACCGGCGCCTACTACCTCGCGAGCGCCTTCGACTCCGTCTACATCCAGCCCTCCGGCGACGTGGGGCTCACCGGCCTGACGATGGAGACGCCCTTCGCGCGTGACGCCTTCGCGAAGTTCGGCGTGAAGCC
>NZ_VHLC01000252.1:0-416 GCF_006547355.1 Myxococcus sp. AB036A
GTTTATGTCGCTCTGCCGCCTGGCGCAACAGGTGATTTGCCAGTAGCGGAATGTCTTCTGTGCGCTCTGCCAGAGCCGGAATTTTCAGGCTGACAACGTTGAGGCGGTAATAGAGATCTTCACGGAATTCCCCGCGCGCCATCGCTTTTGGCAGGTCGCGGTGAGTGGCGGAAATAATCCGCACGTCGATATCAATATCGCGGTTACTGCCCAGCGGGCGCACTTTACGCTCCTGCAACACGCGCAGCAGTTTGACCTGTAACGGCGCAGGCATATCGCCAATTTCATCGAGAAATAGCGTTCCGCCTTCCGCCGCCTGGAATAAACCTTCGCGATTGCTGACAGCGCCAGTAAACGCGCCACGCGCATGACCAAACAGCTCCGACTCCAGCAATTGCTCAGGCAATGCACCACAG
>NZ_VHLC01000253.1:0-416 GCF_006547355.1 Myxococcus sp. AB036A
TTGTTGACGGTTGCCTCGCGGAAGCGAGGATGTTTAGTAGGCTCCCCTACGCTTGAAGACCGCAGGGATTGTGCTGAGAAGAATTTGGCAGTCCAACCACAGCGACCGATTGTCGATGTAGAACTCGTCGAGTTGCTGCTGCAGCTCGATATCCGCATTGCTTCGCTCGGATATTTGCCAAAGCCCCGTGAGCCCCGGCGTGACGGAACGGCGCTTGTTTCGAAATTCGCCGTCCATAGCCAGGAGGTGATATTCCGGAAACGGACGCGGCCCGACGATGGCCATCTGGCCGGCAATGATGTTTGCCAATTGCGGGAGCTCGTCGATGCTCGAAGCGCGCAGCATATGTCCTATAACCGGAAGGATGCGCGGATCGTCCTTGAGCTTGAAGTGGCTCAACCACTCGGCACGCATGG
>NZ_VHLC01000254.1:0-410 GCF_006547355.1 Myxococcus sp. AB036A
GTGCAGCAGCGCATCGGGCTCACCGGTGCCCACGTAATACGGGCGGCCGGAGACGTCAACGGAGGCGTGCGCAAGGGTCTCATCCATCGGAATGTAGGCATCTCCGAAGCGGCGGATGCCCTCCTTCGTGCCCAGTGCCTCCCCCAGCGCCTGGCCCAGCACGATGGCCGTGTCTTCCACGGTGTGGTGCGCGTCGATCTCAATATCGCCTTTGGCCTGCACCTTCAGGTCGAAAGAGCCGTGCGCGCCGAACGCAGTCAGCATGTGATCGAAGAAAGGCAAGCAGGTGGAAATCTCGGTCTTCCCCTGGCCGTCCAGGTTGATTTCCACGGTGATATCCGATTCCCGGGTGGCACGGCTCACGCGCCCAATGCGCTGATTGGCTTGCTGGCTCATGAGTTCTTCTTTTC
>NZ_VHLC01000255.1:0-410 GCF_006547355.1 Myxococcus sp. AB036A
GTCCAAGGCATCGAGTCGATCATTGCCGGCAATGTAGGGGTCCGGTCCCTGCAGTCCTGGAGCAGCGTCGATGTCTCCTGAGCTGCCCGCGGCGTGATCATTGATCTCGGCTATCGCAGCATCCTGCGGCCGCTGCTCTTCCGCGCGTACGGTCGGGACGCGGAGCGCATTCATGAGCAAACCCTTGCCGCAGTTGCCCGGGCAGGACGGCGCCGGCCGGCGCGCGCCGCCATCGCCGCGCTCTGTGCTCGACACCGAGCTCCGGCCACCGTTGCCGGCATCCAATTCCCCGGTATGGTCGGGCTTGCCGCCGGGATGGACAAAGACGGGGTGGGGACCAAGACGTGGGCCTCCCTGGGCTTTGGCTACATCGAGCTCGGCACGGTCACTGCGCAGCCGCAGTCAGGCAA
>NZ_VHLC01000256.1:0-399 GCF_006547355.1 Myxococcus sp. AB036A
CGTATATACTTTACTGGTTGAACCAATTCCGTATAGAGTATCTTTGGTTAGTGGTTCTTTCCCTTCTATGTCGTTCTTACCTGTCTGCCCCGACAAAATAAGTTTACCATTATCAATCAGCGCATACTGTACACTAGTCGTCTCATAGGACTTCGTGAGCAGTTCAGCGTTCTCTGCAGCAATCTTCTCCAAATCTTTGCTAGCAACTTCTTGGCTAGATACAACTGGAGTCTTACCACTAGAAGACGCTATCGCTCCTGTTGGCAGGCTCATCGTTAGAGCCAAAGTAGCGGCTAACACCCCAGATAATTTATTTTCCATAAATAAATGCCTCCTTAGATAAATGATTAATTTCATCTTTTATTTGTTCAATTACAAACATCACATAAACTACTATTC
>NZ_VHLC01000025.1:0-91803 GCF_006547355.1 Myxococcus sp. AB036A
AGTGTCGTGAAAGCGGGGGGGAACGCGGAGGACCTGGGGGGGCAGGAACTGGAGTCGTTCGACGAGAGCGACTTCGAGTTCCGGATCGCCAGCTTCTGAGTTCGGCGCGCGGGGGATGAGGCCCCGCTCCAGCAGACGGCGTCGGGGGACAGCCGTCATCTCGAAGGGTGGTCGCGTCGGGACCGGGGGGCCGACGACCACATGATGCGGGCGTCGAGGACGCGCTCATCCGGAGAGGCGCTGGAGTGCGGACTTCCAGGGAGTGAGGGAGGGGGCGCACCCCAGGCCCTCCGTCTCCAGAGAATCCAAGGGCTCTGGAGGCGGAGGCCCCCTGGCTTTCATGCGATACGGTGCGGGCTCCTTCTCGATGGGAGTCCTCACATGAAGTCCGCGAAGTGGGCGGCCCTGCCGCTGTTGCTGCTGGCCGCCTGTGCCACCACGGGGCGCCAGGGCGCTGCTGACGACTCGCCGCCGCGCCTCATGTCCTGGTCGGAGCAGATCGCCGAGCGCGAAGCCTGGCTGGAGAAGCGCCACGGCATGCTGCTGGACATGATGCGCCGCCATGGCGTGGGCATGTGGGTGGTCGTCAACGAGGAGTTCCACGACGACCCGCTCACCCAGTTCATCGCGCCGCCGCGGCCCTATGCGGGCAACCGGGACATCTTCGTGTTCGTCGACGCCGGGCCCGAGGGGCTCAAGCGCGTCGCGCTCTCCGGCTACTCGGAGGCCACGCTCGCGCGCTTCTTCGAGCTGCCCGAGGAAGGGCGCAAGCCGCAGGAGATCCTGGCGGACCTGAACACGCGCTATCAGCCCCGGACGATTGCCCTGGGCATTGGCGGCAAGCGCGGGGTGACGCGCAGCCTGACGAAGGACAGCTACGCCTTCCTGGTGGAGGCACTGGGCGCGGAGGCGGAGGCCCGCTTCGTGAGCGCCGCGCCGCTCATCGAGGAGTACCTGGACACGCGCATCCCCGAGGAGTGGCTGCACTACCAGCGGCTGGTGATGCTGACGGAGGCCGTGGTGAAGGAGGCCTTCTCTCCGGAGGTGGTGGTGCCGGGGAAGACGACCGTCGGTGACGTGCGCCGCTTCCTCTATGACAGGCTCTGGGCGCTGGGCGTGGACACCTGGTTCCAGCCGGACTTGCGCGTGCAGCGCAAGGGCGCGGACGGCGCCAGCTCGCGAGGCTTCCTGGCGCCCGCGAAGGAGGACGTCGTCATCCTCCGCGGCGACCTGCTGCACGTGGACTTCGGCATCACCTACATGGGGCTGAACTCCGACTGGCAGAAGATGGCCTACGTGCTGAACGAGGGAGAGACGGACGCGCCGGAGGGCCTCAAGCGGGCGCTGGCCAACACCATCGAACTCCAGGACGCGCTGATGCTGCGCGCCTCCCGTCCGGGCCGCACGTCCGCGCAGGTGTACACGCAGACGATGGCGGAGATGAAGGAGAAGGGCATCGAGGCCATGGTGTACAGCCACCCGCTGGGCAACCAGGGCCACGCGCTGGGCGCGAGCATCGACTTCCGTTCGGCCAGCCGGCAGGAGGAGTCCAAGACGTTGCGCCTGGGCTCGTACATCGCCATCGAGCTGAACACCGCCACCTCGGTGCCGGAGTGGGATGGGCAGAAGGTCTTCGTGATGCAGGAGGACCCGGCCTACCTCACCGAGGAGGGATGGAAGTTCTTCGTGTCCAGACAGGAGTCGTTCTACCTCCTGGGCCGCGATGGGCAGGGCGGGCAGCGAAGTCAGGGCGCCAAGGGAGGCAAGGGCGTGACGACGCGTGGCATGCCCATGCTCTGAGCCCGGCCTACGCGCCTCGCCCGCTGACGTCCGCCCACGTGAGCCCGAAGCGGGCCAGGTACTTCTTCAACCGGTCCGCGTCGTTGACGCTCTTCTTCTGGGCGCGTGACTGAGCGAACAGCACGCGCCCTGCGTCCGACAACGAGCGCGATGCCCGGCAGACGCTGAGTACGTCCGCGAGCTGGACCCGGTCGAAGCGGTCCAGCTCGCTGGCGAGGTTCTCCCCCAGCACCTCCGCGACCAGGTCCCCAGCGACGACCGCAGCCTTCTCTCCGGAGGGCCGCCACTGCTCGCGCAGCCGTTCGAGCTCCTCGTCCACCACGTCCCGAGTAATCCGTCCACCCGCCGCCAGCGTGGCCATGCGCAGCACCGCCGCGTTGAGGTCCCGGAAGTTGCCTGCCCACCTCGCCTCGGTGGACGTGGCGAAGTCCAGAAAGCGCTTCTGCGCCTCCTTGTTCATGGTGACGCGCGTGCCCACGGCCTCGGAGGACTGGTCCAGTTCGAAGAGCAGATTGGGAGGGATGTCCTCCGGGCGCTCGCGCAGCGCGGGCAGCCG
Organism: Myxococcus sp. AB036A; assembly: GCF_006547355.1. NCBI lineage: Bacteria > Pseudomonadati > Myxococcota > Myxococcia > Myxococcales > Myxococcaceae > Myxococcus > Myxococcus sp. AB036A. The sequence goes on from NZ_VHLC01000025.1 coordinate 2,357, forward strand.
GAACGTCCACAGGTTGATGCGCGCGAGCAGGTCCTCCCGGAAGCGCCCGCGCTCGACCTCGACTTGGAGGTCCCGGTTGGTGCCGGCGATGAGCTGGAAGTCGCTCTCCACCTCGCGGTCCGCGCCCACGGGCAAGAAGCGCTTGTCTTCCAGCGCGCGGAGCAACATGGCCTGCTCGTCCGCGCCCAGCTCGCCGATTTCGTCCAGGAAGAGCACGCCGCCGTTTGCCTGCCGCAGCAGACCGGGCCTGTCGCTCAGCGCGCCCGTGAAGGCGCCCTTCACGTGCCCGAAGAGCGCGGACATGGCGCCGTCGCCCCGGAGCGTGGCGCAGTTGAGGTCCACGAAGGGGCCTGCCACGCCGCGCCGCGCCTTCTTCAGCGCGTAGATGCGCCGCGCGAGCTGCGACTTGCCCGCGCCGGTGGGGCCCGTGATGAGTAGGGGCGCGCGGGACTGGACGGCCACCTGTTCGATGCGCTCGATGAGGCGGTTGAACGCCGCGTTGCGGGTGTCGATGCCGGACTTGAGGAAGGCCAGGCCTTCTCGCTGCTCCTGCCGGAAGCGCGCGGCCAGGGTGTCGTACTGGGACAGGTCCAGGTCGATGAGGGTGTGTGTACCCGCGCCCGCGCGGTCCCTGGGGTCGGGTGACACCTGGACCAGCTTGCCGGGGATGAGCCGGCTCTCCACCAGAAGGAACATGCAGATCTGCGCGATGTGCGTGCCCGTGGTGATGTGGACCAGGTAGTCCTCCGCCTCGGGGTTGAAGGCATAGCCGCGCACGTAGTCGAGCAGCGCGCCGTAGGTCTCCTCCAGGTCCCACGGGTTCTGGATGTCCAGGGGCCTGCCCCGCACCTCCGTCTCCGGAGACACCTGGCGGATGTCCCCCGCCAGTGTGGCCGCGAGCGAGGTCGCGTTCGGCGGATGCAACAGCTCCAGCCGGTGCACCAACAGGTCCTCCTGCTGGCACAGCGCCACCGTGGGCCGCCACCGCGCCCAGCGCTGCGGCCCCTGCCCGTTGTCCAGCGTCGTCCCGAGCATCCCCAGGACCACCGTCTTGCGCGCGCGCGATTTCGCCATCGAGATAGGACTTTATCTGCGGAGATAGAGAATGCCAGATCGCTTGGAGGGCTCCCCTCGGAAGCGGTGTTGGCACGCCGGCTGCTCTAGGCCTCCTCCGTGACCGGGACACAGCGCCCGGCGGACGACTGAAAGGTGGAGACGATGAGCCGCATCAACGGGAACTACGAGGTGCTGTCGGACGAGGCGGGCCGCCCCATCAAGGCGTGGACGGTGGGGGTTCCGTTCGAGGACGAGGCGAAGAAGCAGCTCCGCAACCTGCGTGGCCTCCCCTTCATCCACAAGTGGGTCTCGGTGATGCCGGACGTGCACCGCGGCTACGGCGCGACGGTGGGAAGCGTGGTCCCCACGGTGGGGGCGGTGGTGCCGGCGGCGGTGGGGGTGGACATCGGTTGCGGGATGATCGCCGTTCGCACGACGCTGCGGGCGGACCAGCTCCCGGACTCGCTGCGTGGGGTTCGCTCGGCGATTGAGCGCGCGGTGCCGCATGGCCGCTCCGACAACGGTGGCCGCAACGACGTGGGGGCGTGGCGTGTGGCGCCCGCACGGCACCAGAAGGAGTGGGCGCGGTTGGTGGAGGGGTACGACCGCATCGTCGGGAAGCATCCGCGCATCGGCCGTGGGCCGGAGCTGTCGCACCTGGGGACGCTGGGAACGGGGAACCACTTCATCGAGCTGTGCCTCGATGAGTCGGATGGCGTGTGGCTGATGTTGCACTCCGGTTCGCGCGGCGTGGGGAACCGCATCGGGAGCTACTTCATCGAACTGGCGAAGCAGGACATGCGCCGCTGGTTCATCAACCTGCCGGATGGGGACCTGGCGTACCTGGCGGAAGGGACGGAGCACTTCGAGGACTACGTCTTCGCGGTGAGCTGGGCGCAGGACTTCGCCGCGACGAACCGGGCCCTGATGCTGCATGAGGCGGTGGAGGCGCTGCAGTTGAGCGGTGAGCTGCCTCCGTTCGAGCTGAAGGACGCGGCGGTGAACTGCCACCACAACTACATCGCCCGTGAGCACCACTTCGGAAAGAACTGCTTCGTGACCCGCAAGGGCGCGGTGCGGGCGCGCGAGGGCGACCTCGGCATCATCCCCGGAAGCATGGGGGCGCGTTCGTTCATCGTCCGCGGGAAGGGGAACGCGGACAGCTTCCATTCCTGCAGCCACGGCGCGGGCCGGGTGATGTCGCGTGAGGCGGCGAAGCGGCGCTTCACGGTGGAGGACCACGTGAAGGCGACCGCCGGCGTGGAGTGCCGCAAGGACGTGGACGTCATCGACGAGACGCCGGCTGCGTACAAGCCCATCGATGCGGTGATGGCGGCGCAGGCGGACCTGGTGGAAGTGGTCCACACCCTGAAGCAGGTCGTGTGCGTGAAGGGCTAGAAACCGAGAGGTGAACATGCCGGGATGAAGACACCGAGGCGCCCGCGCTCCCCAAGAGGCCGAAAGGCCGCCAGGATGGGGGCGTGGGCGCCGCTATTTTCACGGGGGTGTCAGTGCGTGCCGGGTGGTTCGTGAGTCGCGAGCAGCAAGGAGGAAGTCGTCATGGTGCGCATCGATGGTTCACAGGGGGAGGGCGGGGGGCAGGTGCTGCGCACCTCGCTGGCGCTGTCGCTGGTGACGGGCAAGCCCTTCACCATCCAGAATATCCGCGCGGGCCGGAAGAAGCCGGGCCTGCTGCGCCAGCACCTGACGTCGGTGAAGGCCGCAGAAGCCGTGGGGGCCGCGGAGGTGTCGGGCGCGGAGCTCGGCTCGCGAGAGCTGACCTTCCGGCCGAGTGCCCTGGCCGCGGGGAACTATCACTTCGCGGTGGGTACCGCGGGCAGCGCGACGCTGGTGCTCCAGACGGTGCTTCCGGCGCTGCTCCTGGCGGAGGGGCCTTCCACGCTGATGTTGGAGGGGGGAACGCACAACCCCATGGCGCCACCGTTCGACTTCCTCCAGCGGGCGTATCTGCCGCTGGTCCGTCGCATGGGGCCGTCCGTGGAGGCGACCCTGGAGCGTGCCGGTTTCTTCCCGGCGGGAGGCGGGCGGTTCCGGGTCGACGTGCGACCCGCGCCGCTGAAGCCACTGCACCTGCTGGAGCGGGGGCGCGTGGTCCGTCGCGACCTGAAGGCCGTGATTGCGATGATTCCGTTCGACGTGGCGCAGCGCGAGCTGGGCACGGCGGGGGCGATGTTGAAGTGGCGGCCCGATGAACTCCGGACGGAGGAGCTGAAGCGTCCGCTGGGGCCCGGCAACGTGCTGGTCGCCGAAGTGGAGAGCGAGCACGTGACAGAGGTCTTCACCGGCTTTGGTGAGCGGGGGAAGCGGGCGGAGGCCGTGGCCGGACAGGTCGCTGAAGAGGTGAAGCGCTACCTCGACGCGGATGTGCCGGTGGGCGAGCACCTGTGTGACCAACTGCTGCTCCTCGTGGCGCTGGCGAAGGGTGGCGTGTTCCGCACGCTGCCGTTGGATGGGCATGCCGAGACGCAGCTTCAAACCATCGCCCAGTTCCTGGATGTGAAGGTCGAGGTGCGGGAGGTGTCTCGCGAGGTTCGCGAGGTGGAGGTCCGCGCCTGAGTCCCAGGGGCGCGTCCGCTTGCGGGCGGCCCTGGGGCTGAGCGTCGCGCGCTCCGCTCGGAGGGCGGCCAGGCCCCATGGCGGGTGGGCATCTTCGTGGCGCGCGGTCAGGCGCCGGCACCATGCATGTGCGGAGGAGACGTCCGCGTGGCAGAGGTGCCTGAAGTCGAAATCATCACCCGGGACTTGCGGCATGCCGTCGTGGGCCGCCGCTTCGCGGGGGCAGAGGTCCTGGTTCCCTCTGTCGTTCGCTTCCCGTCGCCGCCAGACTTCATCGAGGCCTTGAAGGGGCGGCAGGTCACCGCCGCGAACCGAAGGGCCAAGTTCATCTTGCTCGCGCTCGATGACAGGACGACGCTCGCGCTGCACTTCATGCTCTTCGGAGAGTTGGCGCTGCGCCCCAAGGGGAGTGAGCGCCCGTCTTCGACACTGGTGGTGCTCGAGCTGGAGGGGGGCGAGGAGTTGCAGTTCACGGACTCGCTGGGCTACGCGCGCATCGCCCTGGCGCCTTCCGCTGAGCTGGCCGCGCGCCTGAAGTTGGATGAACTCGGGCCGGAGGCGCTGGGCGAGGGCTTCACTCCGGAAGTGCTGGCAAGGCAGCTCCGGCGCCGGAAGAGTCCCCTCAAGACGGTGCTCCTCAACCAGCGGGTGGTGGCGGGGCTCGGCAACCGGGACGCGGACGAGAGCCTGTGGCAGGCAGGGATTGACCCACGCAGGCTGGCGTCGTCTCTCACGACCGATGAGGTGGTGCGGCTGGACGGCGCCATCCAGGCGGTTCTCGATGAAGGGCTCCGTATGCGGGGAACCCAGCGAGACCTCTTCGGCGTTCAAGGCCAGGCGAAGCACCGGCGCAACGTGTTTGGCCGCGCCGGGGCGCCGTGTCCTCGCTGTGCCACGCCGGTCTCCCATCAACGCATCGGTGGGCGGAACACGTACTGGTGTTCCTCGTGCCAGCCCCTGGCGAGCGCGCCCGAAGTCCCCGCGCAATCCTCGCTGCTCTGAATCGCGTCGCGTGGACCCGTTGATGCCAGGATCCCCGCGAGGCTTCCTCGCGCCCGTGCATTCGTTCCGGTCAGGCCCGCATGTTAGATCACGTCCCGATGCCCCGGGTTGCTGCCGCCTGAACTCAAGGCCAGCCCCGGAGCATGAGGGGGAACGATGCCGTCAAGAATTGCAGGTGGGCTTCTAGGGCTTGTGTTGCAACTGGCGCCGTGTGTGTTGGGAATGCCGATGGCGCTCGCCGCGTCGCCGCGCGTTTCCGGGGATGCCACCCACGACCTTCCCGTGAGATTCGAAGACTGCAAGGGTCCGCCTCCGGCGGCGCGAACGACGACGCGTGCGGTGCGTGGGGATGAGCTGCCCGACTTCGTCATCACCGATGTTCGTGCGCCATCGCGCGTCTACGGGCGGGACCCCTTCGAGGTTGTCGTCACGGTCTGCAACATCGGCCGCGGCGCGGGGAGCGCGGACGTCGAGGTGTACGTGTCCCGGGACGTGTGCATCGCCAAGGAGGACGCGTTGCTCGGGGCCGTCTCCTCGGGATGGGTGGGGGCCGGGAAGTGCGCGTCACGTTCAATCGTCGCCAACAAGGAGGCGTCCCAGTCGGGGATGTGGTTCGTCGGGGCCTTGGTGGATCCGCACGCGCGTGTAGACGAGGTCTCGGAGGAGAACAACGCGCACGCTGGCGACTCCGTGACGTTCGACGCGCTTCCCGACTTCACCGTGGAGTCGGTGGCGGTGCCCTCGGTCGTTCGCCCGGAGTGGCCTTTTCATGTGGCTGCCCGTGTGTGCAACAGAGGCCAGGGGTATGAGTGGGCGACGGTATATCTCTATCGGTCGTCCGACGCACATATCGACACCGACGACGTCGTCATGCGCGACCAGTCGTGGCTCTTTCTCGATGCCGGACGATGCGAACGCGTCGTGTTCGTCGGGGCGCTCAGCGAACCGGGCACTTCGTACCTCGCGTTCATGGTGGATCCGCTGAATGAGCGGCCCGAGGATGACGAGACCAACAACCTCAGTGTCGTCAGTCCTCTCGAGGTGGGCTCGATTCCCGACTACGTCGTCGCGGCGCTGAGGGCACCGGCCATGGAGTCGAGCAACGGGAGCCTTCCTGTGCGCGCGACGGTGTGCAACCAGGGCACGGCTCCCGCGTTCGCCACGCAGGTGCAATTCCAGCTTCGTGCCAGTGAGCCCTCCGCTGAAGGCGTGTTGCGTGTCTCATCGCGGAACATCCCGGCCTTGGAGGCCAACCAGTGCATCGAGTGGGAGGAGTCGCTGGGCTCCATGGCGAACGCGGCGCGAAGCTGGCGGCTGGTGGCCACGGTGAATCCGGTTGGCGCGCAGACAGAGGCTCATTTAGGCAACAACGACAGGTCCGTGGACGTCCTGCTGGGCTCCTCGGCGGACCTCTCCGTCACACGCATCGAGCCGCTGACGCACGCGCTCGTTCCGGGGGCCTCCTTCACCACGGAAGTCACGGTCTGCAATACGGGAACGCTCTCCGCGTCGGCGCTGGCGGTTCATGTGGCGCTGTCGGACGGCCCGGACCCTCGGGCGGGCATTCGCGTGGGGACCCGGGCCTTTGGAGCGCTAGGCAAGGGTTGCGCGGTGCTTCCCGTGGTGGGGACGGTTCCCACGCAGGGGTTGCCCGCCACTGTCCATGTGAAGGCCTCGGTGGAACTCGTTGCGCCTGTCGGGGGAGAGGCACATCTGGAGAACAACGCGCTGACAGGCCCCGTGGTGGGGCTGGGGACCGGGCCTGACCTGGTCGTGACGCGGATCGCCGCCCAGGGGCGGGCGGCGTGGCCCGAAGGGAAGCTGCCTGTCTCGGTGACGGTCTGTAATCAGGGCAATGTGCGGACGCCGCGAGCGGCCGTCCAGACGCTCTTCGTGCCGGAGGTGCTCCCGGAGATCTCGGCGGGCATCCAGGGGGCGAAGCTGTCTGTCGAGTCGTTGGCGCCAGGGGCCTGCATCACGTTGGACGCGGAGGCGATGGCGCCCTACTACACGGGGGCGTTTCGATTGGCGGCGCGGGTCGACTTCGACAACGCCATCACGGAGTTGGTGGAGTCCAACAACGGCGCCGTGGGGGATATCATCCAGGTGACCCAGCTCAGTGGATTGGTCGTCACGGACCTTCAAGCGCCGACGGCGATCGACACGAACGCCACCATCAATGCTACCGCGACGGTGTGCAACCGGAGCCCGGTGGCTCAGCCTGGCACTGCGGTCGGGCTCGCGCTGCGCACGGAGGATGACTTTCCCGTCTCCGCGCTCTCCGAGTATGTCGTGGTTCCGGCGCTCGTTCCGGGCGCGTGCGCGCAGGCGACGCTGCGGGGCTGGTCCAACGTGCCGCAGGAGGGCGCCTACAGGCTGGTGGCCTATCTCGGGGACCCATGGGACGTGTATGCCCCCGAGCAGTGGCGCGCCCTCTTGTTCTCCGTGCCCATCGCCGTGGGGGGCCGGAGCGATTTCGCCGTGACGGCCGTGAGTGCCCCGGTGGGCGTCCAAGCAGGTGACGCGTATCCGACGGAGGTCTCCGTCTGCAATCGAGGCTTTGGTCAGGGGTCGGCCTCCGTGAGGGCCTACTTGTCTCGTGACGAGCACCTGGACCCGGCGGTGGATGTGCGGGTCGGGCAGATGAGCGTGACGCTTGCCCGGGGGCAGTGCCGGACAGTGTCGGTGTCGTCGCGGGCCACCGTCAGCAGCGGGGACGTTTGGTACGTGGCCGCGGACGTGAGTATGGGCAGCCTCCCGGACCTGGTGCCCGCCAACAATGCTCAAGTGGGCGCCCGGATGGTCGTGACACCCTGATTCAGAGGGGGCGCGGGCGAGTGGGCAGCGGACACGGTGGCTGTTATGACAGCCCCGTGTCCGACGTCACTCCCCCCGCGCCACCTCCGTTCGAAGCCGCGCTGGTCCGCGCCAGCGAGGAGCTCGGCTTCCCCAGCTACTACCAGTCCTGTGTGCGCCCGTTGCTGCGCAACCCGGAAGGCCGTTGGCCGCGGTGCTGTGGCGGCGGGTGTGAGCCGTGCGCTCAGACGCTCATCCAGGTGGCCCTGCGCACCCTGGAGTTGATGGGGACGCCACGCCAGGCGCCGCTTCCGGACTGAGGCGGAGGCGACACGTATGTCCGCACCACACCCGTTGCTGCTCGTGGATGACGACGCCGCGTTCCGCAAAGTCTATGGCGGGCTGCTGCGCGATGCGGGTTACGAGGTCGTGGAAGCCGCGGACCGGCCTTCCGCTCGCGCGGCCTTCGACGCACGCGACTTCCCCCTGGTGCTGCTCGACCTGATGCTGCCTCCCGACGGGAGTGTCTCCGCGGGGCTGGAGGGGCTCGCGGCGTTGCTGAGCGCGAAGCCCGGGACGAAGGTCATCGTCGTGTCCGGGGCAGGGGACACGCGGCACACGCTGGAAGCGGTGCGCCTGGGCGCGTACGACTTCCTCACCAAGCCAGTGGACCCGGACGTGCTGCTGGTGGTGGTGCAACGGGCGCTCGCGCGGGTGACGCTGGAGCGGCAGGTGGAGGCGCTGCGCAGCTCGCTCACGCGCGCGGCGGGCGGTGTCTCCCTGGTGGGGCAGAGCGCGTCCTTCCTGGCGGCCACGTCCCTGGCGGAGCGCGTGGCGGCCAGTGAGCTGCCGGTGCTCGTCACGGGCGAGAATGGGACGGGGAAGGAGCTGCTCGCGCGCACCGTCCACCTCAAGAGCCGCCGCCACGACGGGCCCTTCGTCCCCATCAACTGTGGCGCACTGCCGGAGTCGCTGCTGGAGAGCGCCCTGTTCGGCCACGTGAAGGGCAGCTTCACCGGGGCGACCAAGGACCACCGTGGCCTCTTCGCGGAGGCGGACGGAGGCACGCTCTTCCTGGACGAACTGGGCGACATGTCGCCGTCCCTCCAGGTGAAGGTGCTCCGTGCGTTGGAGACGGGTGACATCCTTCCGGTGGGCGCGGACCGGCCCGTCCAGGTGGACGTGCGGCTCATCTCCGCCACCCACCAGGACCTGGGGCGCATGCTTCAGGAAGGCGCCTTCCGCGAGGACCTCTACTGGCGCGTGAAGGGCGTTGAAATCCGCCTGCCGCCGCTGCGCGAGCGCCCCGCGGACCTGCCGCTGCTGGCCAAGCACTTCCTCAATCAGTGCGCCCACCTGTGCCCGGACGGGCGCGCCCGGCTGTTGTCGGACGCCGCGGCGGAGGCCCTGCTGGCCCACGCATGGCCGGGGAATCTGCGCGAGCTGCGCCATGAGATGCAGCGCGCCACCGTGCTGGCGGGGGAGCGGCGTGAAATCCAGCCCGAGGATTTGTCCTTCACCGGCAGCGAGCGGCTGCACGCCACCCGCGCGCCGGGCTCCACGACGCTGGCTCAGAAGGTGGAAGCGTTGGAGCGGCGCGAAATCGAGGAGGCCCTGCGGCGCCTGAATGGCAACCGCACGCACACGGCGGAGGCGCTGGGCCTGTCGCGCCAGGGACTGCTCAAGAAGCTGGAGCGCTTTGGACTGACGTGAGTCAGAAGAGCCGGGCGCCCAGGCCCAGTCGTACGCTGTAGCCCAGGCGCGTGTGGCTTTCGCCCGAGCGCTCCTGGAAGGACTCCACGCCGAGCTGGCCCGCCGCCAGCGCCGACAGGTTGCTGCCCAGGTACACCTCCACGCCGCCTCCGCCGAGCGCCTGGATGCGCCGCGACTGGCCATTGGACAGGCCGATGTCCACCGGCACGTCCAACAGCCCCAGCACGGACACCGTGTCCGCGACGCGCCAGCCCGCCACCAGCCCGGGCGATACGCGGAACAGCACGCCGGAGTAGTTCCGGTCATCCATGTACGTGGCGCCCGAGTTGAGCACCACGCCCAGGCCCACCGTGGGCGCCAGGGACAGGATGCCTTGCTCCAGCACCTTGCGCCGCACCGCGAGCTCCAGCGCGGCGGAGAGCTGGAACCACTGGAGCCGCGCGCGTGCCTCCAGCTCGAAGCCAGAGATGCCTTGCCGGAAGCCCACGCCGAGCTCCGGTGCGCCCACGAAGCCATAGAGCGCCGTGGCTCCGTCCGGCAGCGTCACGGGCGCCAGCACCGCGCCCAGCGGGTCCTCGCTCGTGCCGCGAAGGAGCGCCGTGTCAGACGTCGTGACGCGCGGCGTTTCGTCGGCCGGAGCAGGGGCTGGCGCCTGAGCGGCGGACTCCAGGGAAACGAGCAACAGCGCGGACACGAGTGGGCCGAAGCAGCCAGGACGCATCATGCATGCACCCTACCCCGCAGAGCGGCGGGCGGAAACCCCAACGATTCCAGGGGCTTGTCGGCACCTTGCGTATTTGTCCGGCTTGGCGCGAAGATTTAGTAATTCATGGCTACCGCGCTCCCACAACCTTCCACGTATGCCGGACCGGAAGCCCTGGCCGAGGCGGGGGCGCGTCGCCATGCGTCACGAGGCCGGCCCCGGGTGTTGCTGGTGGATTCGGCGCCGGGCGCGCAGGCCGTGCTGGCTGCTGCGCTGGCGGAAGCGGGCTTCGAAGTCCTGCTGGTCGCGGGCGCGCAGGCCGCGTTGGCGTCGTTGGCGGAAGGCGGCACGGCGCCGCAGTTGGTCGTCACCGAGGTGGAGCTCCAGGACGGAGACGGCTTCAGCCTGTGTGGTCAGGTTCGCGCGGACGCGCGCACGGCGCACCTGCCGGTGTTGCTGCTGGCTCGGCGTGAAGAGGAGTTCCACCGGGACCTGGCGGGCGGCGTGGGCGCGGACGACTATCTGGCCCATCCCGTGGACGCACGAGACGTGGTGGCGCTGGCCCGGCTCAAGGCGGGCCAGTGCAGCGGTGACGCGGCCTTCGCGTCGGACACGCAGCGCCTGCCGCTGACGGACGTGGCGCGAGCGCTGCTGGCGGGCGTCCGCTCTGGCCGCGTGGTGTTGGCGGAGGGCCAGGGCTGGTTCGCCTTCCGGCACGGACTGGTGGTGGACGCCGTCTTCAATGGCGAGCGCGGCAGCCTGGCCTTCCGGCGGATGCTCTGCTTTGGCGCGGGGGACTACGCGGTGACGCTGGGGCCCGAGCTGCACAAGGGCTCGTTCACCATGGACCGCCCGTATCTGTGCGAGACGGTGCTGCAGGGCCTGGAGCGCTTCGACGCGCTGCGTGCCCGGGGCCTGCCGCTGGCATCGCGGCTGACGGTGGACTTCGCCCGGCTGGCGGAGATGCTGGCGTCGTTGCCGGAGGACGTGGGCGAAGTGGTGCGCCTCTTCGACGGGCGCCGCACGCTGCGCGCCATGTTGCTGGAATGCCAGTTCCCGGAGGCGGTGGCGTACGAGGCGTCCACGCGGCTGTTCGCGCTGGGCATCCTGGTGCCCGCGTGCCTGCTGGAGGAACGCGAGCGGGCGCGCTGTGGCGCCACGGTGCCCGGCTTCTTCGAGCCCGAGCCCTCCGTGGACGCCGTGCCGGTGGATGCGCGGGAGCCGGCCCCCGCTGCCTGCGGTGGGGACGGGGCCTCCGCGCCCTTCACCCTGGTCGGAGGCTCGCAGCCTCCCGTCATCCTGGACTTCCCCAAGAAGGTCCCCGGCGCGCCGAGTGGCGCGGAGGGCCTGGAGGGGGCTGTCCGGTCCGACGACGCGGGCGTTTGAAGGGTTTGACTCGGCGGCCCTCGGTAGGGGACAAGGCCCGGCGCGGGGTGCTCCATCCGCTGGGCGCCCGTTGAGGCACACCCACCATGTCCGGTCACAATCGGTGGTCGAAGATCAAGCGCCAGAAGGCCGCGATGGGCGCGACCAAGGGGAAGCTGTACTCCAAGGTCGTCAAGGAAATCACCGTCGCGGCGCGGCTCGGTGGCGGTGAGCCCTCCGGCAATGCCCGCCTGCGCGTCGCGCTGGCCGCGGCCCGCGAGGCCAACATCCCGAAGGACACCATCGAGCGCGCCATCAAGAAGGGCACGGGCGAACTGGAGGGCGAGAACTACGAGGAGGTGACGTACGAGGGCTACGGCCCCGGCGGTGTCGCCATCCTGGTGGAATGCCTCACCGACAACCGCAACCGGACCGCGGCCGACATGCGCTCCACCTTCAGCGCGTATGGGGGCAACCTGGGCGCCGAGGGCGCGGTGGCCTGGATGTTCCAGAAGAAGGGCGTCATCAGCGTGAAGTACGGCCCCTCCGAGGACCAGTTGATGGAGCAGGCCATCGACGCGGGCGCCGAGGACGTCATCATGCTGGGGGACGAAGGCGCCGAGGTGCGCACCGCGGCGGCGGACCTGCACACGGTGGCGGGACGGCTCCAGGAGTCGGGCCTGCCGCTGGGGCAGCAGCGGTGGGTGTTCCTCCCCCAGAACACCGTCGCGCTGGACGTGGACACGGCGAAGAAGCTCCTGAAGCTGCTGGACGCGCTCGAGGAGAACGACGACGTGCAGAACGTGCACGGGAACTACGAAATCGAAGACGCGATGCTGGATTCGTTGTTGCAGTAGCGGAGTGCTGGAACGGAGTGGAACGTGCGCGTGCTAGGCGTTGACCCGGGAAGCCGGTTCATGGGCTTCGGGGTGGTGGAGGAGAAGCGGGGCCGGCTGGTGCACGTGGGCCACGGCGTCATCAAGGGCGATCCGGCGCTGCCGCTGTCGGACCGCCTGCGGGACTTGCACGGCGCGCTGACGGCGGCCCTGGTGAAATACCGCCCGGCCGCGGTGGCGGTGGAAGGCGTGTTCACCTTCCGCAACGCACGCAGCGCGCTGGTGCTGGGGCATGCGCGCGGTGTCGCACTGCTGGCGGCGGCGCAGGCGGGGCTGCCCGTCTTCGAATACGCGCCGGCGAAGGTGAAGAAGGCGGTGGGGGCGGGCGGCGCGGACGGGAAGGACGCGGTGGCGCGGATGGTGCGGACCTTCCTGGAGCTGGATGCGTCGGTGCTGGAGCGCGCGGACGCGAGTGATGCGCTGGCGGTGGCGCTGTGCCACCTCAACCATGGGCGGGCCGCGGTACCGGCGGCGTCCGCGTCGGGCAAGAAGCGCAAGGGCGCGGCGGCGCTGCTGGCGGACCGGCTGGCGCCCGCGTACCGGCGTCCGGAGGCGAGATGATTTCGCGGTTGCGTGGGACGGTGTTGGAGAAGGACCTGGAGGACGCCACCATCGACGTGGGCGGCGTGGGCTACCGGGTGAACTTCTCCTCACTGGCGCTGGGGAAGCTGCCGGCGGAGGGACAGCCGGTGGACGTGCGCGTGCGCACCGTGGTGCGCGAGGACGCCTTCGACCTCTTTGGCTTCCTGACGAAGAGCGAGGAAGAGGTGTTCCTGCTGCTCAACAGCGTGTCGCGGGTGGGACCCCGGCTGTCGTTGATGGTGCTGTCCGGCATGGAAGTGCCGGAGCTGGTGGCGGCGCTGTCGCGGGGCGAGGTGGCGCGGCTGGCGAAGATTCACGGCGTGGGCAAGAAGACCGCCGAGCGGCTGGTGCTGGAGCTCAAGGACAAGGTGAAGACGATTCACCTGGAAGCGGTGTCGCGTGGGACCGCGCCGGCCGCCGTCAGCGGAGCCCACGCGGACCTGGTCTCCGCGCTGCTCAACCTTGGCTACAAGCAGCCCCAGGCGGAGAAGGCCGCAGACCTGGCCAGCGAACGGCTGGGGGCAGAGGCCACCTTCCAGGCGCTGTTCCGCGAGGCCCTCAAGGCGCTCCGCTCCGGCGGCTGATCGCTACGACACATCGGGTGTGACGGCGCTGTGACGGCAAATCCGGGAGAACGGCTGGGCCGTACCGTCCTCTCTCCCGTTGAGAGCTTGAAAGATGCTGGGGCCAGAACGCCCCAGTGTTGCCCTGTCTTCAGAAGTCGTCCGGCGTCGCGTGATGACGGACAGCAGACGCGATTTCCTACCCGAGTCCGAGTAGGAGCATCCGACATGGGTGACACTTTCCAGTTCCAGCGGCGAGGGCCGGCACGGCGCCGAGGATGAGGGTTGCATACATGACGTCATGGCGTGCCATTCCTGTGGGGCTGTTGCTGCTTTGCGGGGGAACTGCAGGGTGTGAGCCGCTGGTGGAAGGTGATGCGGGGGAGGAATGGGCGCGGGCCGTTCCCGGGTCGCAGGCACCTGTCGACATGTCGACGGAGTCGTCGGGGCGCAAGGCGCCCGTCCTGTTTCCGCAGCCTTGGGCGGTGTGCAGCGACACGGCCCAGCGGCTGCGTGACATCCGACCGGGACTGACAGGTTCGCAGCCGCAGGAGCTGGCGCGGGCGGGCGAGGTGCTCGTCTTCAGCGCGGATGACGGCGTGAGTGGCCGCGAGCTGTGGGCCAGCATCGACGGGGCGCGGCAGACGCTCCGGCTGAAGGACCTGCGGCCGGGGCCGGCGGGTTCGCAGCCTCGGAACCTGACGCGGGTGGGGCCCTGGGTCTTCTTCGTCGCGGACGACGGCGTGCATGGCGCGGAGCTGTGGCGCACGGACGGCACGGCGGACGGCACGGTGCTGGTGCGGGACGTGCGGCGTGGGACGGTGGGCGCGGCGCCGGAGTTCCTCACCGAGGTGGACGGCGCCCTCTACTTCACGGCGGATGACGGGTTGTCCGGCCGCGAGCTGTGGCGCACCGACGGCACGGAAAAGGGCACGGAGCGGGTGCACGATTTCCTGCCCGGCGCGGGTTCGCTCGCCCTGAGCCAGTTGACGGCATGGGGCAAGGGCCTGGCGCTGGTGTCCGCCAACGCCGCGGAGACGGTGCTCTGGTGGGTGGACCGCCAGGGCCGGCCGACGCGGCTGTTCTCCCAGCAGGGCGCCGGGGTGATTTTCGGGCTGACGCCGGCGGGCCGGCACCTGTTCTTCCTGTTGGACCCGGGCACGGAGCAGGGCGAACTGTGGGTGGCGCGCACGGCGCCGCCGTCCGCTGAGCGGGTGCGGACCTTTCCAGGTGACTACCCGGCGTACCTCGCCGCGCTGGATGACACGCTGTACTTCCTGGCGGGCGCGAGCGACTGGTACGGCAACCCAGGCGACGCGGTGCATGGCGGCGAGCTGTGGCGCAGTGATGGCTCGGCGGAGGGCACGGGGCTCGTCGGGGACCTCTGGCCAGGCCCCCAGGGTTCGATGCCCAAGGAGCTGGTCGCGCTGGGCGGCGAGCTGTACTTCACTGCGGACGACGGCGTGCACGGCCGCGAGCTGTGGCGCACCGACGGCACGGCGCAGGGCACGATGATGGTGCGCGACATCGCGCCAGGGCCGGTGGGCAGCGTGCCCACGGGGCTCAAGGCCGAGTCCGGCTGGTTGTTCTTCTCGGCGGAGACGGCGGGGCACGGGCGCGAGGTCTGGTACAGCGCCGGCCGCCCCTGGGTGACGAGCCGGCTGCTGGACATCGCGCCGGGGGCCGCGTCGTCGAACCCGTTCAACTTCGTGCGCGCCGGCTTCAACATCTTCTTCGCCGCGTCGGACGGAGACAGGGACCAGGAGCTGTACGCGGTGCCCTTCCGCCCCTGGTGGCTCTGCTTCAGCCGGGACTGCTGAGCGCTAGGCGGCCCGCCGTGACGCGGGGGTGGGCCGCACGTCGCCGAAGTTGGGCGCGGGCAGGACGATGGTGGGCGTCAACCCGGGCGCCATGACGTGCGCGGTGAGCTGCGAGGACGGGTGGAAGTTGATGAACGCGCCGTCCACGGAGGATGTGCCCGCGAACAGCTTCTCCACCACCATGGAGGAGTACTGGTCCAGGGAGTCCTCGCGTGTGTTGCCGTTGAGGACGACCTCCCAGCCCATGTGCTCGGCGAAGCGGCGCACGCCGGGGATGGCGGACTGGAGCGGCGTGTAGCTCTCCGTGGCCACGCCATTCTCGCTGGTGACGAACACCTCGCGCGAGGTGGCCACCGCCAGCGACATGTTGCCGCGCGTGTGGCCGGGCGTGCTCAGCAGCGCCGCGCCCTGGCCCAGCCACACGTCACCGTCCAGCAGCACCACGCGCTCACGGGGGATGTCGGCGCCGCCCGGGACGAGCCACACCGCCTGCATGGGGTGTGGCTCCAGGGCCACTTCCCATTCGGCGCGCTGCACCAGCAGCCGGGCCCGAGGGAAGTACGCGGGCATGCCGTCACCGCCCAGCCAGCCGCGCAGGTCCTGGATGTGGAGGTGGTCGAAGGCCAGGTAGTCCACATCCGCCGGGATGAGGCCCAGCGCGGCCAGGTGGCTCTGCACCGAGCCGTGTCGCGTGGACATCACCTTGTCCGAGACGAAGGCGCCGTAGCGCTCGCGCAGCGCGCGGTAGAAGGGGGCGGAGACGCCGCGCTCGTAGTCGGAGGGGTTGAACAGCAGCGTGCGCCGCGCGCCCTCCCGGTCCACGAACTGCACCACCTGCATCCGGTTCGTCAGCATGACGTAGGGCGCCGGAGACAACGCCGCGCCGCTGAAGGCGAACTGGGCGGGGTAGGGGAAGGTGACGAGGTCGCAGGTGGCCACCGCCGCCACCGGGCCTTCCCTCACAAAGGCCTCCCTCGCATCCAACGCGGCCCGGCGGAGCTTCTGGAGCCGGAGCCCGGGCACGGGTTCGGCGCGCGCGCCGGCCAGGGAGGGGAGGGGACGAAACGCAGGGCTCGTGTTCATGCGGTCTCCAGGCTCGACTTTCGCACACGGCAGGCGCACTTCAATCGCCTCGGAGTATCGGCGGGGGGCTGTGCCTGGAACGCTGGGAGAGGGCCCCACCTTCCCCTGCCTGCGCCCGCCTGGCTGGCGGGCCCGGCGGCCCACTGAATGTATCGCCGCCAGATGTGCGGCGACACGCGCGGCCTTCCTGTATAGGGTCCGGATGGTCATGGCGAGGAAGTCCGACACACTCTCGGAAGAGGTCCTGCCCGAGGACGTCCGGCTCGAGGCTTCCCTGCGTCCGCGCTCGTTCGACGAGTACGTGGGCCAGGGGCCCGTCGTCGAAAAGCTCAAGGTCTACGTGCAGGCCGCGCGCAGCCGGGGCGAAGCCCTGGACCACTGCCTGTTCTCCGGCCCGCCGGGCCTGGGCAAGACGTCGCTGGCGCACATCATCGCGAACGAGCTGGGCGTGGGAATCCACGTCACGAGCGGCCCGGCCCTGGAGCGCAAGGGGGACCTCGCGGGCCTGCTCACCAACCTCGACGCGCGCGACGTGCTCTTCATCGACGAAATCCACCGCCTCAACGCCGCCGTGGAGGAATACCTCTACCCGGCCATGGAGGACTTCCGGCTGGACATTACCATCGACACCGGGCCCGCCGCCCGGGCGATGAAGATTGATTTGCCGCCCTTCACGTTGATTGGCGCCACCACGCGCACCGGCCTGCTCACCTCGCCGCTGCGCGACCGGTTCCAGATTCAGGAACGGCTGGAGTACTACGACGCCAAGGCCCTGGAGAGCATCCTCCACCGCTCCGCGCGCATCCTGGGCATTCCCCTGGACAAGGACGCCGCGCGCGAGGTGGCCAGCCGCTCGCGAGGCACGCCGCGCATCACCAACCGGCTGCTGCGCCGGCTGCGTGATTTCGCGGAGGTGGAAGGCAATGGCAGAATCACCCTGGAGCTGGCGCAGAAGTCGCTGGACAGGCTCGGGGTGGACGCCAGCGGCCTGGACTCCATGGACCGCAAGATTCTGCTGACCATCCTCGACAAGTTCGGCGGCGGCCCGGTGGGCGTGGAGACCATCGCCGCCAGCGTGGGCGAGCAGCGCGATACCATCGAGGACGTGTACGAGCCCTTCCTGATGCAGGAAGGTTTCCTCCAGCGTACGCCGCGGGGCCGGATGGCCACGCACCGCACGTACCAATATTTCAAGAAGCAACCACCGCCCACGCCCCAGGGCAGCCTCTTCTGAGATGCCATGAGCCAGGACACGCCTTCCTCACCGCCCCGCGTCCCCCGCGACTTCTACGCCGACCTGATGCGCGCTTCCCAGACGTCGCGCGCCGGCTTCCTCGCCGAACGCGAGCGCTGGCTGCGCGGCGTGCCCGTGGAGGGGCGGGAGGAGCTGCTGTTCGAGTTCGAGATGCTGCTGCGCGCGGTGGAGCGCTACCTCAACCTCAACACGGTGGTGGACGCGCGCGACAGGCCGCTCGTCACGCGTGACTTCCGCGAGGAACTGGCGGACGTGCGCGACGCCATGGACCGCGCCATCCGCGTCGCGCGCCACCTGCAGGACCCGGACAGCGACCAGAAGATGGTCTTCCGCAAGTACGTGGAGACCCAGCTCGCGGACGACCGCGTCCGGCGCGCGCTCATCGAAGAGCAACTGGATCAGGAGACGCCGCCCGAAAGCCTCTTCGTGCTGCGCGAGGCCTTCGACGCGCTGAAGAACCTGCTGGACCACTTGCTCAAGCTGCCGGCGGCGAACCTCGGCCTGTTCCAGGACGTGGGCAAGCTGTCCCTGCGGGAAATCGTCCTCAACCGCTACTTCCGTCCCTTCCGCCCGTTGGAGTTCCGCGTCGAATACGACCGGCTCCGTTCAGTGCGGCTGCTGGACACGCTGGTCACCCTCCAGGAGGAGCAGCGCACCGCCTTCACCACCGCCTTCCTGGGCCTCTTCCGGCTGCTGCATTACCTGGCCTACGTGGACGCAGAGGAGCAGCCGCCCTTCTCCCGCCGTGTGCGCGTGCTGCTGGCGCTGGTGCGCAGTGAGGCCACCGCGCTGGCGTCGTGGATGCACTCGGAGCTGTCTCCGAAGGCCGGCTCCAAGTCCCTGCAGGCCGCCACGCTGCGCGCCGCGCGCGACATCGCCCGGGAGACGGAGCGCGTGGCCCGCGAGGTGCTGGTCAACCTGGACCGCGACGCGGAAGCCCCCCTGCGCGCCGCGTCCGCCTTCACGGCGGTGCTGCGCACGCAGGTGGTGGCGCTGGTGGAGGCGCTGGCGCCCAACGGGGGGCTGGCCGACGGCGTCTTCGACGAACTGATGAGCCCGCAGGAGGCGGCGCTGCGCCTGCGCAAGGACCTGTGGGTATACGCCCAGCTGTGTCGGGCCGCGGAGTCCCACTTGCGCGCCGAGGACGTCCCCGCCGCCGAGCGCGCGCTGGACGCCCTCAAGGGCTTCCTGGGCTACTTCCACGACGGCAGCTACCAGCTGCTGCGCTACGGCGACTACGACGCCTTCGACCGCTTCACCTCGCTGCTGGTGGAGCTGCCCTGGCCTCCAGAAGGGCCTGGCATCCGCGCCCGCCTTGGCGAGGACCTGCGGCGCTTCATCCAGACGCTGGAGTCCACCTTCCACTCCGTCAGCCGCCGCACGCACCTCCAGGGCCGTGGCTTTGATCGCCAGGACGCAGAAGCCCTGCGGGACAGGTTCCTCACCACCCCCGCACGCTGATACAGCCCCGTCGCGGTGCTACTGCCCACCCCGCATGACAGCCCCTGTGTGGGAGGTGTTGTCACGGCGGGTGTTTGCGTCGTTGAGTTCCTTGCGCTATGGACGCGCCCGTGTTGCATGGAAGACAGGGGTTGGTGAGGAGGGGGAGGGCGAGGGGATGCCAAGGACGGGGATGACAAATCCCCGACATCGGTGTCGCGGTTCAGGAGGGAATCAGCAATCCGCCACGGGGGGAGGGGCGCCAGGCCGGAACCGGTGCCCCTGATGACGCACGAAAAAGCCAAGCAACTCCAAGGGGTTGGAGCTGAATTTCAAACCCGTGGCGCTGCCAGGCATGTCACAGGGAAGTGGCATGCTGATTGCTGGACTCGCGCGTCACATCAGACCACTGATGAACGTTTCCAGCCCTCCGGCGGGTCTGGAGCGGAAGCTCCGCAGCACCGAGAAGCCACGAGGCGACACCCACAATGCGACCGTCCTCCTACAACCAGCGCACTCTCTCGAAGATCGCCTCCCTGCAGGGCGTGGGACTCCACTCGGGTGCCCGGGTGACCCTCACCCTGCGCCCGGCGCCCCCGGGGCATGGCATCGTCTTCGTGCGCACGGACCTCGCCCGCCCGGTGAGCATCCCCGCGCTGGCGGAGTACGTGGTGGACACGTCGCTGGCCACGACGCTGGGCCGTGACGGTGTCCGCGTGGGCACGGTGGAGCACCTGATGGCGGCGCTGGCCGGCATGGGCATCGACAACCTCCGGGTGGAGCTGGACGGTCCGGAAGTCCCCATCATGGACGGCAGCGCGGCGCCCTTCGCGGCGCTCATCCAGAGCGCGGGCGTGCGGGAGCAGGAGGCGCCCAAGGAGCTGCTGGTCATCCGCAAGGCGGTGTCGGTGGTGGACGGCGACAAGCAGGCCTCGCTCACGCCGGCCCGGCACTTCCGCATCAGCTGCACCATCGACTTCGAGCACCCCGTCATCCAGGGCCAGTCCTTCGACCTGGACTTCGGTGACCGGGACTTCGCCCGTGAGATTTCCCGCGCGCGCACCTTCGGCTTCCTGCGGGACGTGGAGAAGCTGAAGCAGATGGGCCTGGCCCGGGGCGGTTCGCTGGAGAACGCCATCGTCGTGGACGAGGTCTCCATCCTCAACCCGGACGGGCTGCGCTTCCCGGACGAGTTCGTTCGCCACAAGATCCTGGACGCCATCGGCGACGTGTCGCTGTTCGGCCGGCCCGTCATTGGCCACATGACGGCGTACAAGACGGGCCACGCGCTCAATCACAAGTTGGTGCGCAAGGTGATGTCCGACCCGAGCTGCTACGAAATCGTTCCCGCCCGCCGCCGCGAGCTGGAGGGCATGGGATTGGGCTTCTCTGGACTCGCCGGCGCGCTGGACTTCGAGCCGCTTGTCGCCTGACGTCATTAACTTGCAGGTCCGGTAAGGCTCGGCTAAGTGGGCGGGATATGCTCAACCGTCCCACCCGCGTCATCCTCGCCGCGCTCCTGGCGGCCACCTTCACCGCCGGCTGTAACAAGGAGAAGGCGCCGGCCACCGCTCCCGCGGCGCAGCAGGCCGCAGGTGAGCCCTCGCCGGACACTGTCGTCGCGACGTTCGGCGACGGGCAGAAGATCACCTACAAGGAACTCAACGAGCGCCTCCAGGAGCCGCTGGCCAACCTGGAGAAGCAGAAGTCGCAGCTCCTGAAGCGTGGCCTGGACGGCATGGTGACGGAGAAGCTCGTGGATGCCGAGGCCAAGAAGCGTGGCCTCTCCCAAGAGGCGTACCTGAAGGCGGAGATCGACGACAAGGTCCCCGCGCCCACCGAGGAGCGCATCAAGGAAGTCTACGACGGTGCCGCTGGCCAACTGCCCGAGGGTTCCACCTACGAGCAGATGAAGCCGCAGATCGTGGAGTTCCTGACGCAGCAGCCGAAGCAGGAGCGCGCGCAGGCCCTCTTCGAGGAGCTGCGCAAGTCCGCCAATGTCAAGCTGACGCTGCCGGAGCCGCCGCGTCCCCCGGTCGTCCGCAAGCAGGTGGCCGCCACGGGCGCCGCCAAGGGTGGACCTGAGGGCGCGCCCGTCACCATCGTCGAGTTCAGCGACTTCCAGTGCCCGTTCTGCAGCCGCGCCAACCCGGCGCTGGCGCAGGTGCAGCAGGAGTACGGCGACAAGGTCCGCATCGTGTTCCGCCACTTCCCGCTCGACTTCCACAAGGAGGCGCCGAAGGCCTCCGAGGCCTCGCTGTGCGCGGGCGATCAGGGCAAGTTCTGGGAGATGCACGACCTGCTCTTCGCCAACCAGCAGGCGCTGGGCGTGGACTCCCTGAAGAAGTACGCCGCTGACCTCAAGCTGGACACGGCGAAGTTCAACGCCTGCCTGGACTCGGGTGAGAAGGGTGCCATCGTTCAGAAGGACCTGGCCGAGGGCAAGCAGGCGGGCGTGTCTGGCACCCCGGCCTTCTTCATCAACGGCATCCTGCTGTCCGGCGCGCAGCCCTTCGAAGAGTTCAAGAGCATCATCGACGCGGAGCTGAACGCGCCGAAGAAGTAGTCCCCGGCAGTTGGAGAGGTGGGCAGTGGCGACACGACCCAAAGCCACGCCCCGCCTCATGGGTGATGCGGCATCGCTCGACCTGGAGCGGCCGCTCTCCCAGGGGTTGTCCCCCTCCCGTCCCCTCCAGGCCTGGTTCCACGGGCCGGAGGGGATGGTCCTCCTCCAGGAGCCGCCCGGCTTCGCTGGCTTCCTCGCCGGCAGCCTGCGCACCCTGTCGGTGGAGGAAGTCTTCGCCCACGTCCTGTCCGGCATCCGCAGCGGCCTGCTGGCGGTGCAGCACGCCACGGGGCGCCGCACGGTGTCCTTCCGGGACGGGCAGGTGGTGTTCGCCACCTCCACGGAGCGCTGGGAGCGGCTGGGCGCGGCGCTGCTCCGCCTGGGCTTGCTGACGCAGGCGCAGCTGACGCAGGCCCTGTCGCGCGTGACGCCGTCGCGCCGCATTGGCCAGGTGCTGACGTCGGAAGGGCTCGTCTCCGAGGCCAACCTGTACAGCGCCATGACGTACGTGGTGCGTGAGGTGGTGCTCAGCCTCTTCGAACTGGAGGACGGCAGCTTCGTCTTCGTCGAAGGCCCCGCGCCGATGGCGGACGTGGTGAAGCTGCCCGAGCGCACGCGGGACCTGGTCCTCACCGGCATCAAACGGGCGGAGCTGGTGTCGCGCCTGCGTCGGCGCTTCCCGGACGACACGCGCGTCACGCTGGGGCCTGAAGGACCGCTGCCTGGTGAGTCGCGGTTGTTCGCCAGGCTGGCGGACGGGCTGCCGCTGGCCAGCCTGCGCGCGTCCTATGAAGGCGGCCCGCACGCCTTCTACACGTGGCTGGAGGAAGCCGTGCGCGGCGGCAACGTGGCCGTCCACCCCGCAGCGCCGCCTCCGGCGCAGGCGCCCGCCGTGGAGGGCATGGCCTGGGAGCTGCTGTCCGCGGAGGAGCGCTACAACCTGCTGTTGTCCCTGGTGCACCGGGCCCTGCGCGAGGCCGGAAAGGACACGGACCTGCTGCGCGGCTTCCTCGACGCGCCGCCGCAGGGCCTGGAGGACGCGTACGCCGGGGTGACGCTGGCGGCGGACGGGCGCGTGGACGTGGCGCGGCTGAGGGCCAACCTCTCCACGGGAGGCGAGGCGGTGGGCCGGGCCCTCACGTTGGAGGCCCTGGACGCCATCGTGTCCTATGCGCTGTTTTCAGCGCGCAACGTCCTGCCCGTAGACGTGGCGGAGCGGCTGTCCAACACCTACCGCACCCTCCAAGGAGGACTGGCCTAGGGGTTCGCCCGTGCCCACGTTCGCCGTCACGGCGTTCGGGGCGGGGAGCGGGCATGGTCGCGATGCGGAAGTGGGTGTGGGGACTCCTGGCGCTGACGACGGCTTGCGGTGGCGCTCGCCAGGCGATGAAGCACGGCGGGACCGGCGGCTCCGGGGCCGCCCCATCAGCGGAGGCCGCGAGTGAGGACAGCCGCTCGACGACGCGCCGCTACGTGGACGAGGACCTGGGCTTCGAAATCATCCGGCCCACGGCGGACTGGCAGCTGGACGAGACGAATGAGCGCACGCCGGAGGGGCTCGCCATTCCCGTCATCCTCCGTCACAACGTCTCCGGGGCGCAGGTGGTGTTGCAGGTGGCGCCCGCGGTGGCCTCTCCCACGCAGTTCGCGGAGCGGCTCACCGAAGGGCTCCGCCAGCACCCGGGCTTCACCACCACGGACCCGGCGCCCATTCCGCTGTCGGACACCGCGGTGGGCTTCGATTTCCAGGTGGGGGATGGCGTGCACGGCAAGGTGGCCGTGCGTGAAGGCATCCCCGGGCGCGTGTTGATGATGCTGGCCACCTGGCCGGCGCAGGCCGCGGCGGACGTGCCCCAGAGCGTGGATGCGCTCATCCAGGGCGTCCGCCCGCTCGCGGGGCCAGTGACGGCGTGGAAGGTGCCCCAGCGCTGAGGGCGCCCCTTCATCCGGGACGCCCTCTGGCTGGAAGGCCGCGCTACTTCGCGCGCTTCCGGGCCGGCCTGGCCTTGCTGGCCTTGGGCTCGGGCGCCGCTTCTACGGGCGCGGTGTCCTGCGTCTGCGCGCGCATGCGGACGTACTCCACCAGGGTGCGCACGCCCACGCCGGTGCCGCCCTTGCCCAGGTAGCCACGCTCCTTGGGGCTGCTCGCCGGACCCGCGATGTCCAGGTGCACCCACGGCGTCTCGCCCACGAACTCGCGGAGGAAGATGGCGGCGTTGATGGAGCCACCCCAGCGCTCGCCGGAGTTCTTCATGTCGGCGACCTCGGAGCGCAGGGCGTCCTTCTGCATGTCGCTGATGGGCATGCGCCACATCTCCTCGCCCGCGGTGCGCGCGGCCTGGAGCACCTGCGTCACCGTCTCCTCGTGGTCGCCGAAGGCGCCGACGATGTAGTTGCCCAGCGCGACGACGCAGGCGCCCGTGAGCGTGGCCAGGTCGATGATGGCGGCCGGCTTGTGCTCGGTGGCCCACGTCAGGATGTCGCCCAGCACCAGGCGGCCTTCCGCGTCCGTGTTGGTGATCTCCACCGTCTTGCCCAGGCGCGAGGTGAGGATGTCACCCGGCTTGTAGGCATTGCCGGCCGGCATGTTCTCGCACGCGCCGATGAAGGCGTGCACGGGGAAGGGCGGCTTGAGCGCGGCGATGACCTTCATGGCGCCCAGCACCGCGGCCGAGCCCGCCATGTCCGTCTTCATGTCCACCATGCCGTCCGTCGGCTTGAGCGACAGGCCGCCCGAGTCGAAGGTGACGGCCTTGCCCACCAGCGCCAGCGGCGGCTGCTTGGCGTCGCGCGCGTTCTTGGGCGTGTACGTCAGGTGGATGAGGCGAGGCTCCTCGGTGCTCCCCGCGGTGACGCCGAGGAACATGCCCATGTCGAGCTTCTCGATGTCGCGGCGGCCGCCGATGGTGGCCTTCAGCCCGCCTTCCTTCGCGGCCTGACGCGCGGCCTCGGCCAGCACCGTGGGCGTCACCGCGTTGGGCGGCTCGTTGACGAGGTCGCGGGCCCAGTTGGTCGCCTCCGCGACGCGCTGCGCCAGCGTCAGCGCGTCATCGAGCTCGCGCGTGCGCTCCGTGGCCTCGGGGAGCACCAGGAACACCTTGCCCAGCTTCGCGGCGCCCTTCTTCTCCTCGCGCGCGGAGGACTTGTACTTGTCGAAGCGGTAGACGCCCAGCGCCACGCCTTCCACCACGGCGCGCACCGCGTCCTGCGCGGACTCGGTGGCCGGCAGGGCGAACGCCACCGAGGTGACCTTGAGCCGCTGCGCCGTCTTCGCGGCGCGGCCGGCGGCCAGCCGCAGCACTTCCGGGTGGAAGCGGGCGCGGTTTCCCAGGCCCAGCAGCAGCACGCGCTCGGGAGACGTGCGCCCCAGGGTGTGCATCACCAGGCTCTGGTCCGCGCGTCCCTTGAAGCCCTCCTGGGTGGCGGCGCCGCGCAGGCGTCCTTCCAGGGCGCCGTCCGCCGAGGAGAGGGAGGACGGGGCGCTGTCTCCCAGCTCGCCCTCGAAGAGGGGAATGACGAGCAGGTCGCCGCTCGTCCGTGTGGCATCGCCGGAGACGAAGCTGAAGTTCATGGGCCGTGGAACTCCTGAACAGTGAAAAGGCTTGGGCTGGTGGAAAGGGCGCGGACTGTAACGCCCGCCCTGTTACACGCAAAGCGTTGGATTTCATTCGAGCATTGCATTGCTTCGTTGCACTGGGTAGCAGTGTGGGGAATGCCCACGCTGCTGATGCATCTGACCGCCATTGAACGGATGGCCGCCAACCCGGGCGAGCTGCCGGCGGATTGGGTGCGTGCGCTGTCGGAGGACCTGCCGTATGCGCGCTTCGGCGCCGCGCTGCCAGACCTCCCGTTGTGTGAAGGCATCCGGGGCGGGCTCGCCGCCTTCCTGCCCGAACGGGAGCTGCCGCACTTCGCGCGGCTGTACCATGAGCGCGCCCCGGTGGGCTTCGGGCTGAAGATGGCGGAGCTGGTGGCCTCCGGCGCGTTGGTGGGCACCGAGCCTGGCCTCGCGGTGCTCGCGGGGTACTTTACGCACCTGTGCCTGGACCGCCGTCTGTATCCGGTGGTGGACAGGTTGGTGGTGCGACACCGCCGCCGCGGTGAGCGTGCCCTGGAGGCGCACCGCGACATCGAATGGGCGCAGACGCTCTTCTATCTGCGTGAGCTGCACGGCATGGAGCTGCTCGGCACGCCGCGGGTGCGGGAGAAGTGTCAGGTGGTGAAGAGCCTGGGCTTCCCATGGCGGGGCATTGGCGGCGGCCTCTACGAGCTGGTCCGTTTGTCCTCACAGGAGCGTGTGGGCCAGGCGCCCAGCAAGTCGGAGGTCGATGGCTGGGTGCGCGGCCTGTACGTCTCCGGTCTCTTCCTTTCAAGTCCCATGGGCCGCGCGCGCGCGTTGCCGGCCTATGCGCGGCTGTCGTTCCAGGAGCTCTACCGCAACGACACGTTCGACTTCGCCGCGGAGGTGGAAGGCACGCTGGAGACGGCGCGTGGCGTCCTGCGTCGGTTGCACGGCTACATGGCGAGGGGCACCTTCACGCCCCGTACGCGAGCCCGCTTCCTGGAGGCCTTCCCCGAAGGGACGCTGGGCGCACGGGCGGCGTGACACCTGCAGAGCAGGCGTCCTGGCGAGCCCGATTCCCCTCGGGGAATGGCGCTGTCCGAAGCACGAGGCCGCTCCTATCCTCGAAGAGGAATGACGGTCCTACTCCTCATCGCGGTCGGTGCACTCGCGGGTACCTTGGGTGCGATGCTCGGCATCGGAGGCGGAATCGTCCTGGTGCCCGCGCTGGTGCTGGGGTTCGACATTCCCTTGGAGCAGGCCATCCCCGCGAGCCTCATGTGCGTGGTGGCCAGCTCGTGCTCCGC
The DNA here is from genome assembly GCF_006547355.1 of Myxococcus sp. AB036A. Classification (NCBI taxonomy): domain Bacteria; kingdom Pseudomonadati; phylum Myxococcota; class Myxococcia; order Myxococcales; family Myxococcaceae; genus Myxococcus; species Myxococcus sp. AB036A. The sequence continues at coordinate 28,643 of NZ_VHLC01000025.1, forward strand.
CGCCGCGGGCTATGTGCACAAACACCTGAGTGACATCCGCCTGGGCCTGTCGCTGGAACTGGCGACGGTGCTGGGCGCCATCGCTGGTGGCATGGTGGCCGCCATGGTGGCGCCGGCGATGGTGGCGGTGGTGTTCGGGCTCTTCACGCTCTACGTGTCGCTGCAGATGTTGCTGCTGCGTTCGCCGCGCCAGGAGCCCGCCGCGATGGACGACTACGTGCCCGCCAACTACCCGCTGGGCATCTCCGGTTCCTTCGTGGCCGGTGGCCTGTCCTCGCTGTTGGGGGTGGGCGGAGGACCGCTCAAGGTGCCGCTGATGGCGTACGGCATGCACGTGCCGTTCAAGGTGGCCAGCGCGACGAGCAACCTGATGATTGGCGTCACGGGCGCCGCGAGCGTTGCCGCATACGCGTTGAGGGGCCATCTGAAACTGGCGCTGGTGTCACCGTTGGTGGTGGGTGTCCTGGGAGGCGCATATGTGGGCAGTCGGCTGATGCCGAGGGTGCCCACGGCGGTGCTCAAGCGTTTGTTCGCGGTGGTGTTGCTGGTGGTCGCGGGACAGATGCTGTGGAAGGGAGGGGAGGGATTGTGGCCGAGCATCCTGAAGTGAGTGAACCCGAGGAGGCACGCGCGGCATGTGCTTCCGTGTCGGCGGTGACAGCGGAGCATCCCGCCGTCGCGCGCAACGTGGCAGTGACGGGAGGGGCCGCGTCGCTGACGCCCCCCATGGACGGGGCGCCCATGGCGCAACCGGACGCGGGGGCGGCGGAGCAGGTGCGGCATCATCACCGTGAGCGCGCGGTGGTGGGGGACCGGTGGATCGCACGGGTGCTGCGCGTCGGCGCGGTGGTCAGCGGCGGAATGTTCGTCCTGTCGCTGGGGCTGGAGGCCATGCCCCAATCCGAGCGCGTGCATGTCGCCATCGACTTATTGCGAAAGGGCGCCGCGTCCCTGCTATTGGTGACGCCCGTGGCGCGGCTCGCGGTGGCGGGCACGTTGCTGGGCCTGCGCGGGGAGTGGCGCTACATGGTGATGGCCGCGGGCGTGCTGGGGCTGCTCGCCATCGCGGTGGGCACCGGCATCCAAGCCTAGGAAGAGCGCGTGTGACGGCGCTCTCCCCGGTGTCAGGGAGGAGCGCTCACACGCCGCGCGCGGTGAAGTGGGCCAGGATGTTTTGGACCTTGGCCACTTCGCCCGTCTGACCCAGATCCCCGTAGAGGGGAATCAGCGTCTCGAACTGCTTGCGGGCCGCCGCGAAGTCCTGCTGGTAGTAGCAGGACAGGCCCAAGTCCCAGCGGGCGCGGGCCTCGTACGCGTGGTCGTGCACCTCCTGGTACAGCTCCACCGCGCGGAGCAGGTGCGGGCGCGCACCTTCGTGGTTGCCGAGGAGCCCCTCGGACTCGCCCAGCAGCAGGTGGCCCAGCGCGAGCGCCTCCGGGTCCTCGCCCTGCTCCAGCAGGGGCACCGCCTCCAGGAAGCGCTTGCGCGCGGGCTCGTAGTCGCCCTTCTCCATGCGGATGTCGCCGATGTCGATGAGCAGCCGCGCCACCCGCTCCGTGTTTCGCGTCTGGCGCAGGAGGATGAGCGCCTCCTGGTATTTCTCCTCGGCGGCCTCTGGCTGGCCCAGCGAGCGCAGGGACTCGCCGATGCAGGCGCGGGCCAGGGCCTCGCCCTCACGGTCCTTGGACTCGTTGAAGAGCATGGCGGCGCGGGCAATCTGCTCGATGGCGCCGCGGTGATCCTCGAAGTTCGCCTTCACCACGCCCAGTCCCATCAGGGCCTGCGCCTGGCCGGGCTTGTACTGGGCCTCTTGGAACTTCTCGAGCGCCTCTTCGTAGAATTGCCGGCTGGCGGCGTGGTCCTCCAGCAGACCGTGCAGCTCGGCCAGGTTCACCAGCCCCTGTCCCACCTCGGTGGGCGAGCCGGTGATGCGCAGCGGCGCCAGCGCGTTCTTCTGCTTCTGGATGGCGTCGAGGATGTGGGTGCGTTGGGTGTCTTCGGGCGGGTGGTGCATGGGGGCCTCAGGCGTCGCCACCCTTGCGGCGGCGGGAGGTCTTGTCCAACGAATCGTCCTTCTCGCTCCCGTGAGTCCCGTTGGCGGCCACGGCCAGGGAATGGGCGCTGGGGTGCCGGTCCTTCTCCACCTTGTCGGCCTTTTCGTGGACGAGGATGGGGGAGAAGAAGCAGTCCTTCTTCGTGTACTCGTCGAAGGCGAAGGCGAAACGGTAGCTGGCCGCCGCGCGCTGGTTGCAGTCGGTGCGCTCGCAGAAGCGGCAGGAGATGCCGGACGGAATGGCGTCCTTGCGCAGGTCCGTCGTGGGCAGGCCGTATGCCAGGTACTTGGCGTTCTCCGCGTGGGTGCCCAGGCCGATGGAGTACGCGGTGCCCTTGACGATGGAGCCCTCAATCGGCTGGAGCTGCACCTTGGCGAAGCAGAAATAGGCGGTGCCGTCCGGCATGATGGAGTACTGCCGCGTCAGTTGGGACGGGTTGAGGAAGGCCAGGTGCACGGCCCACTTGGCGCAGCTGCCGCCGCCGGAGGCGAAGCGGATGCCGGTGCCGCTGTAGCGCTTGGAGATGTTGCCGGCGATGTCCGCGCGCAGGAAGTGGAACGGAAGCCCGGGGCGCTTCGGGTCCGACAGGTTGCACAGGCGGTGGGCCACCGTCTCGTAGGTGGAGCCGAAGATGCTCGACAGCAGCTCCACGTCGTAGCGGGTGCGCTGGACCTCCTTGAAGAAGTCCCCGTAGGGCAGCATCAGCGCGCCGGCGAAGTAGTTGGCCAGGTTCACCTTGATGAGCCGCTGCGTCTCGCCGTGGCGCATGCGGCCCGAGTCCAGCACGCGCTCCAGCAGCTTCTCGCGGTCCATCACCAGCAGGCCAATGGACGCGGCAATCTGGAACTTCAGCGGCTGTTCGGTGAGGAAGGGCGACAGCGTCAGCGTCCGCTCCTCCGGGTCCAACCGCCGCACCACGGATGAGCCGGAGGGGGATGGGTCGTCGAAGAGGACGCGGTAGCCGAAGCGCTCCTCCAGGAGCCGGATGAGCTGGCCGCTGGTGATCTGCCGCTCCAGCCGCACGTCGCGGCGCAGCGCGTCCGCCTGCTCTTCCAGCTCCGGGAAGTAGTTGCGGTGCTTCTCCAGGAAGTCGCTGACCTCGTCGAAGGGCGAGTAGTCGAAGCGCACGCCGGGCGAGGTGCCGTTGCCCGGGCCGCCCTGGGCGCGCGTGCGCTCCTCGACGTTGAGCTGTGCGAGCACGTTCTCCAGCTGCGTGCGGGTGTTCTTGTAGAGGTTGAAGAGCGCCGCCACCGTGCCCGCGAGCTTCGGCTCCGCGGAGAGGGACTGGAGCGACTCCGGGTCGATGTCGAGGCTCTTGAGGAGCGGCTCGTCCAGCAGCTTCGCGAGCGCTTCGTCCACGCGGCCTTCGCCCAGCGTGGACATGAACTGCTCGGGGTCCTGGTCGAAATAGCGCAGGGCCTTCCAGAGCAGGGGGAAGGGCATCACCCGCTTCCCCTTCTCGATGAGGTTCAGGTACGCGGGGGAAACGCCCAGGTCCTTGGCTGCGTCCGCCTGCTTGATGTTCCGTGCAAGGCGCAGTCCCCGAAGCTTCAGGCCCACGTTGGCGTTCAGTGCGTTGTCGTTCATGGCCGGGTGCGTTGACGCCTTCGGCGATCGCGAATGGCCGCGCGCGCCTCGGGCTCTTTACCCACTCTGCAAATCGATTTACCGATTTGCAATGATCCTTTTCATCCACGAGGACCCCTGTCGGCCCTGCGACGGACCGGCTGGACCGCGGTCGGAGCCGGGGTGCCTGCTACATTGAACCTCTTGAAATCACTGCCCTTTGGGGCGTGTGGGGAACCTGTCGTCACGCTCGCTACAGCGCCTTGTCAAGAATTTACTGCTGCACTGCGGCATAGGCGAAACGCGTTTCGGTAAAGGGAAAAACGCCGGTTTACAAGAACAGTCCGGGGCTCGGGTGCGATCGAAGGTGGGGGCTGAGCGGGGCGCACGCTGCCAGGGGACGATTCACCTTCGGCGTGTCATGGGCGAACCTTCGCCGCTTATGGACGGTGGGCATGGAGGGCCGCGAAGGTGGAGCAGGGCACCGCTGCGCATGCGTGGCCGAGCCGCCGCCGTCATCCTGCTCGGCCTGTCGCTGATGTCGTGTCAGGCGCCGCTGCGCCACCACCCCAGGGAGGATGCGGCGGCGCTGCGCTACAACCTCACCTACGTGCGCGAGCCGGAGCACGCGGTGGACGTGGAGGTGGTGCTGGTGCGAGGCACGCCACGCGAGTTCCTCTTCAGCCAGCCGGGCGCCGTGACGACGGTGTCCGCGCACCGGGAGGATGGGGGCGTCCAGACGTTGCCCGTCCAGGAGGGCCGCGTCTTGCTGCCACGGGGGACGCGCTTCTTGCGCTACCGCTACGCGCTGGACGCCTCCATTCGCGAGCGCGGCCCGGACTTCTTCCAGGGCTCCGGAGACGGCGATGCGCGCCACGTCGCGGGCCGCGCGTACCTCATCCGGCCGCGGGTGGTGAAGCCGGGCCTTCGCGTGGAGCTGTCGCTGGTGGGCACCGACGCATTGCTGCCGTGGCAGCCCGGGGAGAATGGCGTGTACCGGCTGCGCGGCGAGGACCTGGTGGACTCGGGCTTCCACGGCTTCGGCGGCCGCCGGTGCCAGGTGCGCCTGCCGGACGCGGTGCTGGACGTGGCCATCCTGGGACACTTCACGCACCTGAGCGACACGGCCGTCTGCACCTGGTTGGGCAAGGCCGCGGAGGAGGTCCGCACCGTGCGGCGCGCCTTCCCGCATCCGCGCATCACCGTGCGGGTCATCCCCGCGCCCGGGCACGACGGGCCCAGCGTCTTCGGCATGGTGCGCTGGAGTTCGCCGCCCAGCATCTCCATCAGCGTGGGGCAGGAGGCGCGGCCGGAGGACTTCGCGCGGGACTGGGTGGCCGTCCACGAGATGCTGCACCTGACCCATCCTGTCTTCGTGCCCCGCGTGCCGTGGCTGTCGGAGGGGCTGGCCACCTACTACACGGAGGTCGCGCGTGCGCGCTCCGGACGGCAGGACTCGCGGCGCGCCTGGGAGGAGCTGCTGGGCGGCTTCGCTCGGGGGCTCGAGGGCAATGACACGCGAACCATGCAGGAGGCCGTGTCTCAAGACAGCTTTTCGCTCGCTGTCTATTGGACGGGAGCGCTCTTCGCGTTGCATCTGGATGTGGAATTGCGCCGTATCACTGGAAACACGCGCGGGCTGGATGACGTGCTGGAGTTGCTCGCGGCTCGCGGCAGTTCCTCGACCTTCGGGGCATTCGGTGCCGCGGTGGATGCCGTCGCGGGACAGCCGCTGTTCAATGCTCTGCTGGAGCGGCACTTGCCGCAGCCTGCTTTTGCGGAGCAGGCCGGTCTGCTAGAAGCGCTGGGTGTCCAGGAAGGACCCAACGGCGTCTCGCTGGTACCTGCTCGAGACAGTCTGTTGCGTGATTCGGTGGTCGGTCGGCGCAGCCACGGCGAAACACCCTGAATGCAACCGCGACCTCCACACAACACCCCCCACGCAGTACCGAAAGGAAGTCTCATCCATGAACGTCAAGGCGCTTGCAGCGGTTGTCGGCACCCTGTCCCTGGCCGCGCTGGCCACGGGTTGTGCGACCAAGAAGTCGGCGGAGATGGAGCCCGCCACGGCCGAGGAGACTGGCGCGGAGAGCAGCGGCGCCACGGAGTCGCAGGAGGCCGCTCCGGCCGCGACCGAGGAGAAGGGCGCCGAGGGTAGCTGTGGCGCCGGCTCGTGCGGCTCCGGCTCCTGCAGCGGCCAGAAGAAGGAGTAGTTCCGCCGGACGGAAGTTCCGAGGGCCTGGTGAAGGCCGGGCCCTCGTTGCCGGGCGGTTGAGCAGCGCCACCGCCGCCCGGGTTGTTTCCCATGTTTCGAGAGGGCTTCTGCCGTGGTGACGTACGCACAGCGACATGGGCTGAAGCCGCTGGGCGCGGGCATCGGGCTGCGCAGGAGCTTCTATGCGGAGCTGCCGCGCACCGAACGGACGCTCGACTGGGTGGAGATCATCCCGGAGAACTTCCTGTCGCTGGGTGGGCGCTCGCAGCGCGCGCTGGACGCATGCGCGGAGCGGTGGCCCGTGTTGGCCCACGGCGTGGGGTTGAACATCGGCGGCCCGGACGCGCTGGACGACGACTATGTCCGGGGACTGGCGACACTGGTGAAGCGGGTGGACGCGCCCTTCTTCTCCGACCACCTCTGCTTTTCGCGGTTGGACGGTGTGTACCTGCACGACTTGCTGCCGCTGCCGTTCAGCGAGGCCGCTGTCGAGCACGTGGTGCCTCGCGTGCGCGAGGTGATGGACCGGGTGGGCCGTCCCTTCCTGCTGGAGAATCCCAGCTACTACGCGCGGATGCCCGGAGGCACGTTGCGGGAAGCGGACTTCCTCCGCCGCGTCGTGGAGCAGGCGGACTGTGGGCTGCTGCTGGACGTGAACAACGTCTACGTCAACGCGCGCAACCATGGCTACGACGCGCGGGCCTTCGTGGATGCCCTGCCGCTGGAGCGCGTGGTGCAGATTCACCTGGCCGGCCACACCTGCTACCCGGACGTCATCGTCGACACGCATGGCGACCGCGTCTGTGACGACGTGTGGTCGCTCTACCGCTACGTGCTGGCGCGCACCGGGCCGGTGGCGACGCTCATCGAGTGGGACCAGGACCTTCCTTCCCTGGACGCGGTGCTGGACGAGGCGGACATTGCGCGAGCATCGCTGCGGGAGGTCGCCGGCCCATGAAGCCGTCCCTGCGCGACTTCTTCGACAGCATGGGGGACTACCTCGCCGAGCCCGGCCCGGAGTCGCTGGCCGCGCTGTACGCGAGGCACCCGGGGTGGGAGGCGCCGCGCGAGCGGGTGTCGCTCTACGGCGGCTTCGTGCTCGGCCATGTGCGCTCCGCGCTGGACAAGGTCTTTCCGCTGACGCGCCAGGCCCTGGGGCAGGACGCCTGGGACGACCTGGTGGTGGCCTTCACGCGGACGCGGCCCTCTCGGCACCATGAGCTCAACCACCTGTGCGAAGGCTTTCCCGCGTTCCTCGCGGACGCGGCGGCCTCGCGGGGGTTGGCGCCCTTCGTGCCCGCACTGGCCCGCTTCGAGTGGACCGACTTCGCGGTGTTCGCGTCCCTGGAGCCTTCGCCCGAGCGCGTGGCGCGGCTGACGGCCAATCCCACCCTGGTGGTGCTGGAGCACGACTTCCACCTCTGCGCGTACGTGCGGGCCCGAGGCGCCGCGACGTCACCGAAGGCAGGCGCGGAGCTGGCGCTGCTGTGGCGCCACCCGGAGCAGTTGAAGACGCTCTACATGGCCGCCACGCCACCGGCGCTGCTGGTGTTGAAGATGGCGGTGGAAGGGCTGGCCCTGGCGGACGTGGTGGCGGCCACGGGCATGGCGGAAGCCGACCTGCGCGCGACGGTGGCGCGCTTCGGCCGCGACGGACTGGTGTTCCTCCCGGACGACAGCGACGGGGAATGAAGGGCCCGCGCTGTCTGGGCGCTCAGTGCCACGGGTACGTCACCAGACCTCTCGCCGTGCCCACGTAGCGCGGTCCTCCCGGAGCCACCAGCAGGGCGCTCACGTCCGGGTCCGGCAAGCCCTCTTCCGTTCCGAAGTGGGTGGCGATGTCTGCTGACACGTCATAACGCACCAGCCCGTTCTTCGTGCCGGCCCAGAGGATGTCCCGGGTGCGCGCGTCCACGGCCTGCCGTTCGAAGTGGAGCGTGCGAATCTCCTCGTCCTGCAGTCTCCAGGGGGCGTCGCGCAGCGCGGGACCGGGTTGCCCCAGCGCGCTGAAGCCCTTCCTCGTGCCGGCGAACACCTGGCCCTCCGGCCCCACGGCCACGGAGAGGACGTCGTCATCGGGGATGGCGGGCGGAGCGTGAAGCCGCACCGAGACGTCGGCGAGCCCGGGCTCGAAGTCGTCGTCCGCCCAGATGGTGATTTCCGCCAGGCCGTCCGACGTGGCCGCCCAGGCCGTCACGCGTTCCGGGCTGGAGTCCGGGGAGATGGCGAGCTGGCGCACCTCGCGTCCCTCCAGCAGGCGGCGGCCTCCCACGGTGCCCGCGCGTCCTCCGGATGCGGGGTCGCTCGCGCGTGTGAGGACCAGGCCCCGGCGGGTGCCCAGCAGCAGCACGTCCGGGGATTCCCATGCGGCCACCGCGGTCACCGCCGCGCCCGTGGCCCCCAGCATGGCGCCCGCGTGCCGGGTGCAGGTGCGCTGGACGCACCGGAGCACGCCGCCGCCGTCGGTGCCCACGAAGAGCACGTTGCCACCTTGAAACGCATGGAGCGACAGGGCCGGGGCATTCACGTCCAGCACCGTCGTGGACGCACGCTCCGCATACACGCGGGAAGAAGTGCCATCCGCGTAGCGGAGCCCGTCCGGGGTGAGTGCCAGAGCCACCACGGGCCGCTGCGCGTCCGGGACGTCCTCCATCAACCGCGCGCGTCCCAGCGGCAGCACCGTGAAGGACGTCGCCGCGCGGCTCATCGCGCCGTCGTGGTCGGTGGCCGCCAGCACCGTCGTATGGCGACCGGCGAGGGGGAAGGTGAGGGTGGCGGTGGGCACCGGCTGCGCGACCGGCAAGAGGCTCCCCGCCAGGTTGTCCAGCCACGCCAGCTCCGCGATGTGGCCCTGGGGGGCGGCGGGCCTCGCGAAGCCGGTGAGGACCACGGGTTGCCCCTCCATGCATGGGCCTCTGCTGCAATCCAGCAGTCCTTGCATCACGCTCTCCACCCGCACGTCGGGCGCGCCGTTCACGGTGACGGCCACGGCCGCCGCGCAGGCCAGTCCCCACGGGTCCGTCGCGGTGAGCGTCAGCACGTGGTGGCCGGGCGTGGACAGGCGGACGGTGTGCGTGCTCGGACCCTGGGCCAGTGCTCCGTCCCGCGAGGACACCCACGTGTAGCGCAGGCCGGTCCGCGCATCCTCCGCGTCCGACGCCGAACCCGTGAGCGTCAGCGGCACACCCGCGTTCACCACCGCGTTCGGAAGCGGTGCCTGGATGGAGCAGCCCGTGGGCGGCGTGTTGATGATGGCGCGCACCGGCCGTTCCACGCAGCCGCGCAACGCGGTGTCCTCCGGGTCCACGGCGCACGCGGACAACACCTGCGCACCGGCCAGGGACAGCACGGCGCTCACGGCTTCACCCGTGCCCAGGGGCGTGGGCTCGGCGCTGGTGGTCCAGATGGGCTCCACCGGTTGCTCCGTCTCCGGGTCCACGCAGTGGGCCCGCAGCCGGCTGGGGACGCCCACGAGCACGCGTGGATTCTCGGTCGTGGGGAGCTCCAGCTCGCACCGGGGCGGGAGGTTGGTGACCAGCCGCACCCGCACGCTGTCCGAGGCGGTGTTGCCGCGCCCATCCACCACTCGCGCCCTCACCGTGTAGACGCCGGGCGTGGTGAAGGCGTGTGTCAGGGCCGGGCCTCGGCCCAGCGGTTGCCCCGAGGGCGCGAGGCTCCACTCCACCGCGCCGTCCAGGTTGCCCGCGCCTCCCTCGGCGTGGAAGTCCTGGGCGGTGGCCGCGAAGCGGACGGAGGCGCCGTGGGGCGGGGCCTCGCCTTGCTTCACGAAGATTTCCGTGGGCTCGGGCCGGAGGATGCGCACGCTGGGGGCGCGCGTGGCGCGGACGGTGACGCGCACTTCGGCGGTGGCGGAGACCTTCGTGGCGGAGTCCACCGCGGTGCAGCGGAGGGTGTCCTCGCCGGCCACGGACAAGGTCGCCCGCACCACGTCGCCGGCAGGCAGCGGTCCGGACAGCGCGGACGTCCACTGCACCGCGCGCCCCTGGAGCCGCACGCCACGCTCCGTCATCGCCATGCACTCCAGGCCCAGCACCTCGCCGAGGTTGAAGGTGCTGCCCGGCGCGGGGTGCAGCACGGTGGCCACGGGAGCCCCCCGCGCGAGGACGTTCAGGTGGAGTGACGCGCTCGCGGCCAGTCCACCGGCGTCCACCACCGAGGCGGTCAGCCGCTGCGCTCCGGGTTCGCGGAAGGCGAGGGTGGCGCGCTCGCCGCGGGCCAGTTGCCCTTCGACGGAGGACACCCACAGCACGTTGGCGCCCAACGCTGCGCCTTCCTCCGCATCCTCGACGGTGGCCGCGAACTCCACGGCCTGGCCCACGCGCACCGGGATGATGTCCAGGGTGGGGCTGACTTCGAGCCGGGGAGGCGTGTTGTCCGGCGTTGACGGAGGGCGGGGGACTGGCCCACAGCCCCACAACGTGGCGGCGTACAGCGGGACCAGCACGAGGCGGAGCCGAGGAGGGCCTTGGCTCGCCACGGGGTCACGTCCCGGCCTGGCAGACGCGGCCCGCCGATGAATCCACGCACCGCCGGCTGCCCGGGCAATCGAGGTCCGTTGCGCAGGGCGCCGTGCAGGCCCCGCTGACACAGCGCCCTTCGAGCAGTCCCAGCTCGTGGCAGCTCGCGTCGTCGGTGCAGGGCGCGTCCATGCGCCGCAGGGCATGGCAGCCCGCGAAGTTCGCGGCATCCGGCAGGCACCGCCCGGACTGGCAGGTGAAGCCCGGCGCGCACTGTGCCGACCCAACGTCGTCCGGCGGGGCCTCGACGGAGGGGGGGACGTCATCGTCGCCGCCACACCGGGTGGCGCACGCGGCGCTTCCTTCGGGCAGCGCCTCGCAGTGCGCCCCTGCGGCGCATTGCCAGTCACCCGTGCAGGGCGCGCACAGGGGACCCGGGCCCTCGCAGCGGTTGCCCTTGCAGGTCAATCCCTCGCCGCAGTGCGAGTTGCCGAAGCACTCCAGGCACTTCTTGTTCGGCGCGCACACCAGGCCGTCCTCGCAGCCAATCTCCTGGCAGCCCAGGTCGAGGAGCGACTCGTCCACCACCAGGTCGACCTTGAGCTCCTTCTTCTCTCCCGGGCCCGCGCAGTCCTGGGCCTGGGTGGCTGGAAATCCCAGGGCCGTCACCGTCACCGTGTAGCAGCCGTCCGGAAGGGGCCCCACGCGCAGCCGCCCCCTCGCGTCCAGCAGCAGCCGCTGGAAGGGCGTGCCCTCCACGGACGCCTCCGCCGCGGACAGCCGGAAGCCGTTGGTCGTCTTCACGTGCAAGTCGAGGAAGCCCGCGGGCGTGGGCGCCACCGGTTGCACCTGGACGGACTGGCCTCCCAATACCCTCACCTGGACGCGGGCGGCCTTTTCGGTCGTGGCGATGATGAAGAGCTCCGCCATCCCCGTGGGCACGTCTTCCAGGGTGAAGCGCCCGTCCGCGTCGACAGGGCTGCTCACGCCGGGTTGGCCCACCAGCGACACCATGGCCACCGCGGGGTCGCTCTCCGTGAGCTGCCCATGCACGGTGCCCACCCGGAAGGGGGCGTTCTCCAGGTTGCCGCAGCCCGCGGCGCAGCAGGCCACGAGGGTGGCTACCGCGATGTGAATCGTCGAGCGCATCAGAATCGATATCCCGCGCCGGCCCAGCCACCCGTGAAACCCACGGCCTGCCCCTGCCCATCCACAACGACATACGTCAGCATGAACTGGGCCTGTGTCATCAGCTCCAGCCGCTCACCCACCCGCCACACGATGCCGCCCACGACGCCGGGGCTGACGGTAAAGAACCGCTGCCCGTTGACGGCGGCCTCTACGTCAAAGGACCGCCTGAGGTGCAGGCCGGCCACACGCGGCCCCGCGAACAACGTCAGCCGCTCCCAGCGCCACAGGTAGGGAAGGGCCACGCCCGCGGAGATGGTGGTGTAGCGGAAGGGCACCTCGCTGCCCGGCGTCAGCTGCAGGGCCCGGTCGCCGGTGCTGAAGGCCACGTCGAAGAGCAGTCCGAAATCCTGAAGCGGCTGGTCCTCCAGCCGCAATGACAGGGCGACTTCGGGGGACATGGGCAGCAGCTCCGCGCGGCTGCGGGCATCCGCGAAGCTGAACAGGCCGCCCAGCAGCGACAGCGAGCGCCGCGGGAAGGCCTCCGCCATCAGTCGCTCCAGGGGGAGACGGTCCCCCTGGCCCACCTCCACGTCGCGGCGCATGAGGACGGCGTCGCCCTTGGTCAGCTCCACCGTCCGCTTGCCGGGCGCCACCGCCGCGCCGCCGGGCAGGTCCGTGCGCTCCTCGCCGTCCACCTTGAGCGTGAAGCCGTCCAGGCGCGGGTTGTAGGAGAACAGCTCGGGGCGGCCCGTCCGGGTGATGCTGCCGGAGAGCACCACGGGGTCCGCGCCCACTTCCATGATTTCCGCCGACGGCCGCTGCCGCCCCTCGGTGAAGGCGAAGGTGCGGCGGCGTGCGTGGTCGTGGGCTTCAGTGGCAGTGACGGCGCCATCACCATTGCGGTCCGCCGCGCCGCTCAAGCCGTCGATGAGGAAGTGGGTGTAGATGTCGTTGCGCAGGCTCTCGTCCTCGCGCGCCGTCTCGCCCCAGTCGCAGGCGGCGAAGACCATGGACGCGCGCGACGACTCCTCCAGCGGCCGGGCGTAGAAGCCGGACTTGATGCCCTCCAGCTCCGCCTTCAATTCCTTGGGCAGCAACGACTTGCCGCTGCCGCTGTGGCAGGTGGCCAGCACCAGCATGCGGCGCCGGCTGGCCAGCCCGTCGAACTCCTCCTTCAGCGTGTCCATGCTCAGCGCCGTCTGGGGAATGTCCCGGTAGGCCGCGTCGCGGGTGACGAGGTAGCGCCGCAGCTCGCCCTTCGCGTCGCGCGCCAGCGTGCCGTGCGCGGAGAAGTAGACGACCACCACGTCGTCGGGCCGGCTCGCCTCCTTTTTGAGCTGCCGGAGCGCCGCGAGGATGGCCTCGCGCGTCGTCTCCTCGCGGCGGGTGAGCATGCGCACCTGGTCGAACCCGCCGCGCGCGGGGTCCTTCAGCGCGGCGCCCAGGTCATGGGCATCCTTGACGGTGTAGCGCAGCCCCTTCCAGCGCGGGTCGTCGAACGAGGCGATGCCCACCAGCAGGGCCATCCGGCGCGGCTTGTAGGCGCTGGACAGCGACGCTTCATCGAGCTTCAGCGGGACGAGTCCGCCCTTCTCCCCGGAGGAGGAGGGCGTCGCGCACGCGGCCAGGCAGGCCAGCAGGATGGGAAGGAGTCGCCTCACGTGGAACCGTTCAAGGACGATTCTGGCTGCTTCGCACGCTCACGTCGAACCGGATGATGGCCAGTGGGTCCTGACCCTCGGGGCCTGCCCCGTTTCGTCCCTCCAACATTTCACTGACCGTCTCGGCCTCAGGCGGCTCACCGGTGGAGCCCACCAGCCACAGCGTCACCGGGCCTTCCTCTCCCGCGAGGCTCACGCCCGCGAGCCCCTGCGGCCCCTGCAGGTCGTGGGTGCCCGCGACCAGGGGAAAGTGGCCCAGCAGCTCCGGCGCCGCGCCCTGCCGTTGCTCGAAGAGCAGGGCGGTGCCCGCCTCGGTGGCGTGGTAGCGCAGGAGCAACACATCCGAATCCTCCACCAGGCTGCCCGGGTCCAGACGCCGCAGGACTCCCGCGCTGTCGCGTGCCACCACCGACAGCTCCAGGGCGATGCGTGCCAGGCGTCCCTTCTCACCCGTCCATTCCACCGCGGAGCCTTCCTGGCCGGCCGGGTTCGCCGCCCGCATGCGGGGCAGCAACACCACCGCCAGCAGGCACGCGGCAAGTCCTCCGGCGACCAGGCCCCAGTGCCCGGCCGCGGGCCGATGGGCTCGCAGCGCGCGCCGCACGCGCGCCAGACCCACGTCATCCAGGGGCGGGGCGGACGCGCCCGTCGGAGCGAGCCCCAGCAGCAGCGAGTCCACCTGGCCGTCGAGCAGGCCCGGGCCCGGGTGCGTGGCGAGGAACGCCTCGCACGTCTCACACGGGTGCGCCAGGTGCGTGGCGAAGTAGGCCACGGCCTCGGGCTCTCGGCGGGAAAGGGCGCCCAGTGCGCCATCGTTCAGGTGTTTCATGAACACTCACTCCCACCGGCCGGCGAGGACTCGCCGCAGCAGCTCGCGCTTGATTCGAGACCGGAACCGCTCCAGCCGCATCGTCACCGCGCTTTTTCCCACGCCCAGCTTCTCCGCAATCTCCCGCGCGGACAGCTCACCCTCCACGTAGAAGAGGTGCACCGTCCGTTTCTCCTCGCCCTCGGGCAGCTCCGCGATGAGTCGCCGCACCACCTCGATGTCACGCTCCAGTTGCAGCGCCTCGGGAATGTGGGGGACCGGTTCCGGTTCCGGGTCCGCCACGTCCTCCTCCAGCCGCCGGGTACTGGACTTCCGCTCCAGCCGCGTCCGGGCCCGGTTTCGGGCAATGGACAGCAGCCATGACTCGAAGGCCCCGGGCTCCTTCAGCCGCGGGAGCGCCCGGAACGCCCGGACGAAGGTCTCCTGGATGACGTCCTCCACCTCATCCGAGTCCAGTTGGGCGAAGCCTCCCACCAGCCGCGCCACCAGGGGGCGTGTGCGCCGGTAGATTTCGCTATAGGCAGACGCCTCCCCATGCGCTGCCCGCCGCACCCAATCCGTCAGTCCCTCCGACGCACCCACCTGTCCTCCAGACCCTCTTAAAGGCCCGCCGGCCACAGGGCCGGTGGACGCTACCGTCTCCATGGAAGCAAGCGGGCAACCTTCTTCTCGCTGGCACCCGGGGGGGCGCTGGGGGGAAGAATGTCGCCGCGGCCGTTCATTTCAAGAAGGGACACTGACATGCGCGTCATCAACTTCAATGCCGGCCCGGCCGGATTGCCACTACCGGCCCTCGAGCGGGCTCGGGACGAACTGATTGACTTCCAGGGCTCCGGCATGTCGGTGATGGAGCACAGCCACCGGGGGCGGGAATACGAGGGGGTCCACGACGAAGCCATCTCCCTGTTGACCCGGCTGCTGGGGATTCCCGACACCCACCAGGTCCTGTTCCTCACCGGCGGCGCCTCGCAGCAGTTCGCCCAGGTGCCGATGAACTTCCTGCGGCCCGGCGCCAGCGCGGACTACCTCATGACGGGCGTGTGGAGCGAGAAGGCCTTCGACGAGGCGAAGTACTACGGCACGCCGCGCGTCGCGGTGAGCACGGCGCAGCCGGACAAGCGCTACACGCGGGTGCCCCGCCAGGATGAGCTGCGCTTCGAGTCGAACGCGGCGTATGTCCACCTGACGAGCAACAACACCATCTTCGGCACCCAGTGGCACACCTTCCCGGACGTGGGGAACGTGCCCTTGGTGGCGGACATGAGCTCGGACTTCCTGTGGAAGGGCTTCGATGTCAGCCGCTTCGGCCTCATCTACGCGGGCGCGCAGAAGAACCTGGGGCCCTCCGGCGTGACGCTGGTGGTGGCCGACAAGGCGTTCATCGCGCGGGGGCGGACGGACATTCCGAAGATCTTCCGCTACACCACCCACGCGGAGAACAACTCGCTCTACAACACGCCGCCTACCCTGGCCATCTACCTGGTGCGCAACGTCCTGGCCTGGATTCAGTCGGTGGGGGGGCTCGTGCAACTGGAGCAGTGGAACCGGGAGAAAGCGGCGTTGCTCTACGGGGCCGTGGACCGGCACCCGGAATTCTACCTCGCGCCGGTGGAGCGCGAGTCCCGTTCAGTGATGAACGCTGTCTTCCAGTTGCCCACGGAAGCGTTGGAGGCGGCCTTCGTCGCTGACGCGAAGCAGCAAGGAATGGTGGGCCTCAAGGGGCACCGGACGGCCGGAGGAATCCGCGTTTCGATGTACAACGCGGTGAGCGTGGAGAATGTGCGCACGCTGGCCGCCTTCATGGACCACTTCGTGAAGACGCGCGGGTAGGCTGCGTCCAACCGCACGGATTACCCACACCCGGAGGATTCATGAAAGCCACGCTGACCGCCGTCGTGCTGTCCCTGATGTTCGCCGCTCCGGCCTTCGCCAAGGAGGTCGCGGGGGTGAAGTACCCGGAGACCGCGTCCGTTGCCGGCAAGGAGCTGAAGCTCAACGGCGTGGGCCTGCGCAGCAAGCTGGTGTTCAAGGTCTACACGGCGGGGCTCTACCTGGAGACGCCGTCCAAGGATGGCGCCGCCATCATCAGCTCGGACCAGATCAAGCGCGTGCGCATGTACATGCTGCGGGACCTGGACAAGAAGACCATCGTCGATGCCATTGGCGACGGCTTCAAGAAGAACGCGGGCTCCAAGCTGCCGGAGCTCCAGCCCAAGCTGGACACCTTCAACGCGGCCATCCCGGACGTGAAGAAGGGTGACGAGCTCATCCTCACGTACATCCCCGGCCAGGGCACGCAGGTGTCCAGCAAGACGGGCAAGGAGATCTCCGTCGAGGGCAAGGACTTCTCCGACGCGCTCTTCTCCGTCTTCGTGGGCAAGAGCCCGGTGGATGGCAGCCTGCGTGACGGGATGCTCGGCAAGGACTGAGTGACTCCGGTGCGCGCCACGTGCGGCGTGGATGCCCCGTGTCTCCGAGCGAGGCACGGGGCGTCGTCGTTTCAGGGGCCGGATGCAATGCCTCCGTGGCCCGCGCGTACAAGATGAGGACGGCCGGCCGCTGCGCGAGGGCGGGAGGTCTGATAGCAACCGGAGGGCACGAAGGAGGTCGTCATGGGAATCTGTACGTGGTTGGTGCTGGGTGGCATCGCGGGCTGGCTGGCCAGCATCATCAAGGGCACCAACGCCCGCATGGGCATGTTCGCCAACATCGCCACCGGCATCGTCGGGGCCATGATTGGCGGCTGGATTTTCAGTCTGATGGGCGGCACCGGGGTGACGGGCTTCAACCTCTGGTCACTGCTGGTGGCGACGGTGGGCTCCGTCATCCTCATCACCATCGTCCAAGCCATCCGGAAATGACGCCCGCCGCCCGCGTGCGCGCTCAGAAGAGACTGAGCTGCGGCGTGGGCGGCGGCTTGCGCTCCGGGCGCCGGAAGGTGTCCGGGGCGTCCTCGGTGATGTAAGAGGCGCGGATGCCCACCTTGCGCGCCGCCGTGTGGAAGAGGCGGTGGATGGTCTCCGCGTAGAGGCCGTCACCGCGCATGCGGTGCTTGAAGCGGCTGTCGTTGAGCTCCCCGCCGCGGGTTTCCCGGATGCGGTGGAGCACTCGTTCCGCGCGCAGGGGCAGCTTCGCGCGCAGCCGCTCCGCGAAGACGTCCTTCACCGGGCCGGGCAGCCGCACCAGGATGTGGTGCGCGCGGGTGGCGCCAGCTTCACGTGCCGCGGCCAGCACGCGGTGGATGTCCTCGTCATTGAGGCCCGGGATGATGGGTGCCACCGACACCGCCACGTCGATGCCCGCCTCGGTGAGCCGGCGGATGGTCAGCAGCCGGCGCATGGGGGAGGCGGCATAGGGCTCCATGGCCCGGGCCAGCTCCGCGTTGTGGAAGGGGAGGCTGATGCTGACCCACAGGCGGGCGTCCCGGGCCAGCCGTTGGAGGACGTCCAAGTCCCGTTCGACGAGCACGCCCTTGGTGATGATGCCCACCGGGTTGCGGTACTCGGCGCAGACCTCCAGGCAGCGTCGCGTCAGCCGTAAGGAGGCCTCCAGCGGCTGGTAGCAGTCGGTGACGCCGCTGAAGACGACGGTCTCACCCTTCCAGGAGGGTTTCTCGAAGGACTCGCGGAGCAGCTCCGGCGCCCGGGGCTTCACCACCAGCTTCGTCTCGAAGTCGGTGCCCGCGCCCATGTCCAGGTACTGGTGCGTGGGCCGCGCGTAGCAGTACGCGCAGGCGTGGAGGCAGCCCCGGTACGGGTTGACGCTCCAGCTGAACCCCACGTCCGGGCTGTCGTTGTGCGACAGCACCTGCCGGCTGTGGTCCTCGAAGACCTCCAGCTTGGACGGCGGGATTTCGTCCAGGTACTCCACCGCGGTGCTCGCCCAGGGGTTGGGCGGATTGTCGATGGGACGCGCCTTCATGCGCCCACCGTGGGCCTGAAAGCACGTTCAGTCAAGGGGCGAGCGACCCTGAAAAGAGGGAACCCCCTGCAGAGAGTTCCCCCAGTGCGCCATCCGGATGGTGGGCTGCTGAAACAGCGCGCTACCAGGTCCAGACGTAGAGCTTGTGGGTGCCGACGGTGCCGCTCGTGTTGCTCACGTAGAGCCGCGCCCCGGGCCACGCGCAGTTGAGGTTCAGGTTGCTGTGCGTCTGGCCGACGTTGACGGTACCGGAGATGTTGTTGCTCCCGCAGTACGCGTAATACGACGTGGGGGCGGTACCGACGTTCTGGATGGAGAACGGCGTCACGCCGAACAGCCAGGTCGAGAAATCGCGCGTCTGACCAGCGTCAATCCACGCGGACTCCATGGCCTGCTCCACTTCGCTCAGCTCAGGCTGCTGCATGGCCTGCTCTTCCTCCGGCGTGTACTCCCCACCGCAGCCAACGGCAGCCAGAGACAGCAGACTCACAACTCCCAGCGTATTGAACTTCTTCATGACTTCCCCCTCATTGCGAGTTGTTCCCGAATTGGGAACGCGCGGTGTGTATGGGGGTTTTCACTTAATGTAAATGGTGTGTTTTTGACACCCGGTGGGGTGAAACGGATTGCATCGTTGGATGACGCGTTGCGATGGCGGCGAGAGCTGACCCAGCCCTTCAGGTGAGTGCCAGATTTGCTTCGCGCCTGGCCGTTACAATGGCGCGAGGAAACCGGGACTGGGCGCGCACCAGGCATCAATCGCATCGGAGGATGCGATGCGAGGGACGCCGCAGCAGCAGACGCCGATGTTCCGTCTGAGGACGCTGCGTTGGCGCAATCCCTCCAGGAAGTGTCGCAACGTGCTGTCACGCCTGTAGACTTCGTCGCCCACCACCCATGCCTGCTTCAGTCCTGAGGCCAATGCCCGTTGCAGCAGGCCTTGAGCAAGGGCTGGCTTGGACTCGAAGTCGGCATCGTCTGGGATGCCGCCTGCGTCACGGTGCGCCGCGTCCTGTGTCCAGGCTACTGGCAGGCACAACTCCCTGTCCACCAGCGCGTGCCCGCGGGGCGTGGCATACGAGAGAAAGACGCCTCCCCGTGCATTCTCGATTTTGCCCGCCGTGGCGGTGTACTGGCGCGCGACTCCGACGGACTTGTCTCCCTTCTTCAAGAAGCCCGTCTCGTCCACCGCCAACACGCCGCCTTCCCCAGGCTCCTTCGGGCGTACTCCAAGACGTCGCGCACCGAGTCCGCGTCCCACTTCGCGCGTAGCAGCAGGTGCTGGAAGGCATACGGGGTGGGGTGCTCCGCGTCCTCTGAAAGGCCCCACGCATTCTTCCGCTGCGCGCGACCCAGCAACGCCCTTACGTACTCCACTGCGGCGGCATGTGCTTCGCGCCTGCGGAATCGGCATGTCATCCACCATGGCCTTGCCCTGGGAGGAGGCGGTTTGGCAGGCTCCTTGTTGGGAAGGGAAACTGCTCCCGTGCCGAATCAGCAGCGTCCTTGAGGTGTTTTGAGTGCTGCTCAATGCGAGTTCGTTGGGCGGCACTCATGTCGGTGTGTTTCAGGAAGGAGACCGCAGGTGTTCACCCTCTTTGGACTGATACGGTGGGTGTCATTAGTCGCTGGTGCCCTGCTGGTCGGGCTGGCCGGTTTCCATCTCGCAGGCATGGGAGGTGGAGTGGGAGGGGCATTGGCGGGGATGGCGCTTGGATGGTGGCTGGGCGTTCTCCCGTACACTCTCTCCCTGCGAGCCTTGAGGAAAGACCTCAGCGGGGCCGATTCGGTCGCCTTGAAGCAGCGGCTGGTCGATGAATACTATATTTCGGGCATAATCCTGGATGAGTTGAACAGGCGGGGGGAGGATTGGGCGTCGCTGGAAGGGGAAGTGTTTCAGATGATGCGGTCTGATTCGGTCTCCCGCAGGTGCATTGGGTTTCAGAATCTCCAGCTCTTGTTTCCGGAGCGGGCACGAGTCATGTCAGACTATGACCCATACGCCCCCGCCGAGGATTGCCGTCAGCAGGTGGCGAAAATTCAAGATTCGCCGATGTGTTGAGGACGACGCGCTTCTTCTCCTCGGGACTGTTCTACAAACCTTCGCCCCTGGCTTGTTCATTTTTGAGGGTGTGCCGTCGCGCCGTAACCGTCCGGCCAACGACATGCCGTGAAGGATTGTCGAGGTAGCGGAGCACAGGGGGCGCTGCTGTGCATGTCGATGCAGGTGGAGAAGCCGGAGTGGGTGCGCGTCGCGAAAGCGTTCGAGGCCAGCGGAATGACGCAGAGAACTCCAGCTGTCCTCTTCCTCGGTAGGGCGGTTGGCTGGTCGACTCGCTTTACAGACCTCGACGCAAGCGGGAGCGACATGGGCGTCACGCGTCCAGGGAAGCAGCGCTTCGAAGCCGTCCCCGAAGAGCGCGCGCATCCTTGCCAGCGAGCTTCTCCTCGAAGTGCTGACGAAGGTGGCCAGGGAGCCACTGCTTGAGTCGAGCAAGACGCTCTTCCGCCAACAAGGCCATCTGGGATTCGCGGCTCACCAGCACGAACCGTCTCTCGCTGGAGGCGTTCACTTGAGGCCCTGTCCCGAAGCGTCACTGCATGGCGCCTTGAGTCCGTTGAAAAGCTCGACATAGCACACTTGTTTCGGGCTCGGGTCCGCCTATGGAAGCGGCGACTCTCAGTCGCGTCTGAAATTCTTACGCGCCCAGGTACGCGAGCATGGCGTCCTTTCCGCCCGTGGCCAGTACGTAGGGCGTGCCTGGTGCGATGAGCCCCTTGCGCGCCGCGACACCGTCCACCGCGTCCTGCGCGTGGGTGAGCTGCATGCCGGCTCCTCCTTCGCCGAGGACGAGGGGCGCCCCCATTTTCAGGTCGAGCACCACTACCCGGCGTCGAGCGGGCCGGGGCTCCGCCATGTCCACGATGACGAAGTCTCCCGCGAAGCGACGCTGGTCACAGCGGAAGATCCACAGGTTCCGTTTGCGGCCGAGGAGCTTTCGCACGAAGGGCTTCTCATCGCTCTTCAAGGCGTAGCGTTCGGAGAGGAGGGCGGCGGTGGCGAGCGGATAGCCTTCCTCCTTCACGAGAAGCAGCGCCCACGGGTTCGCATGCCGGAGCAACGACAGAGAGACGGGTAGGACGACGGGAGGTTCTCGAGGCATGTGTCAGCGTGAACGACGGGTGAGGTTGCTCATGACGGACACGCATTGAAACACGCATCGTCGCGGTGTGTTCATCAAGGATGGCATCCATGGAATCGCTCCATGGATTGGCTTCTTCACTTTCGAGAATTGAGAGGATTCTCTCCCGCTGGCATGAAGGTGCCGGCCCCCATGTCCAGGGGGGATGTCGCATGGTGTTCGCCGCGGAGCCGTCGGGCGAAAATGCTGTCCAATGGAATGCGTGTCTCAAGGTCAGCGCGCATGTGTTTGAGGCCACGCCGGCGCTTCGTACCTAGCTATGGATTGGCGGCGCTTCGTTGTGATTGTCCTCGTGCCGTGCCGCCATCCCCCAATTCACGTGGAATGGAGCAGATAATGGATGTTCGTCGACTGGCCCGCGAGTGGCGATGGATGCGCATGGCCTTGGCGTTCGGAATGTTGGCCGCCTGTGGGCCTCAGGTGGAGGAGGAGTCCCTTGTTGCCGGAGAGGCTTTGACGGAGGTCGGCTCGTCCTCGAAGGTGTCGGCGTTGGCGCCTGACCCCTACGCCAACCTGGTCGTCCAGAGTGGTGTCATCGCCGTCATCAATCCAGGAAATGCGGTGGGTGCGCCTGATGGGAATGTCGCCAGCTTCTTGGGCCTTCTGGGGGGCTCACTGCTGCTGGACATGGGCGAGGGGGAGGCGGGCACGGGCCCCCTGCGCATCTACTACCGGGGGCTGTCGCTGTCGGTGATTGCCCAGGTGGACTTCCTTCGGGAGGACCTGAGCCTCATCAGCACGGGGCAGGCGGCCCTCGTGGACCTGGGCATTGGGACGCACTCCGCGCTGGTGCCTTTCAGCAGCGCGACGCCCTACCGGTACGTGCGGCTGCGCGGTGGGCTGGCCGCCCTGTACAGCGTGGATGCCGTGGAGGACATGGGCTTTGGAGGGGGTGTCTTCTGCGGCAATGGCCAGGTGGATACGGAGGAGCAGTGTGATGATGGCAATCTGGTATCGGGAGATGGCTGCGGTGCTGGTTGCCAGGTGGCGCCGGGCTACTCCTGCTCCGGCACGCAGCCCAGTGTCTGCACCGACGTCAACGAATGTACGAATGGCACCTCCCAGTGCTCGGTGAATGCAACCTGTACGAACACGCCGGGGAGCTACAACTGCACGTGCAAGCCGGGCTACTCGGGCAATGGCTGGACGTGCGACGACATCGACGAGTGCGCGAATGGGACGGCCGTGTGCCAGGTGGGCGAGCTGTGCGTGAACACGCCCGGTGCCTACACCTGCGTGGCTGGTGCCTGTCAGTCGCCCACGGTGCAGTGCGGCTCGCAGTGTGTGGATGTGTCGTCGGATGCGTCCAACTGCGGCGCCTGTGGAAATGTTTGTGACGCTGGGCAGACCTGCTTGGAAAGCGCTTGTGTGGCGGATGGCATCAAGCTGCAAATCGCCACGTCGTGGGCGCGCGCGGGTGATGGAGACCTCGTCGTCCGGACTCCCTCGGGGAAGCTCATCTACGGCGGCAACCGGGGGCCCGGCATTGAAACGGACTATGGGACGCTGGACCGGATTGCGTCAGCCGGGTGGGGGCCGGAGCGGGTCATCTGGAACGCTGGTGCGCCCCCGCCGGCTGGCCAGTACGACGTCTGCTTCAAGGCGGCGGGTTTTTCTCCGCCGCCCAGCGCTGAGAATCCCGTCTCGTACACCGTCACGGTGAGGTGGCTCGGGCGGCCGGACCTGATTGTCTGGAGCGCCGCCACCAGCGCCGACCTGGGGGCCGAATGCTCCCCGGAGCACCCGACGCACGTCGTGTCCTTCACGTACCCCGGTGGTCCGTAGAGGGCGTCATGTGCTGATGGGACCTCGTCCCTCGCGGCACCACCTGTCGCCGCGAGGGACGAGGTGATGGGTTACTTTCCGCGGAAGTGAGACAGCCACGGTATCGACGTGCGTCAAGCAGGCCTCGCGGGACTGGGGCTATGCTGCCGCATCATGATCTGCCAAGCCTGCGCTCGGCTCCGTGACGTGGCCTTGGGGGCCATGTGTCAGGAGTGCGGTGCCCCGCTCGTGCCCGCCACCGAGCCGAATCTCGACGCACTCGTCAGGGAGACACTGCGCCGTCACATCGAAGGCTGGCAGGCCAGCGCGCTCATCGACGTCGTCACCGCGACCCGGCTCGCCGAGTCCCTCGCGCCTGGCGCGGACGAGCGTCACCCCGAAACGCCGAAGGCAGAGGAGGGTGCGCAGGCCCCCGCCCAGGACCTCTTCGAAGCGGTCGCTGTCCCTCCCGCGGATGCAGCGACCCGCGCGGAAGCCTGGGCCGATGGTGTCGCGACCTCGCTTCGCGACGGGGGAGAATGGCGGCTCTGGGGCTGGGGCGCCGCGCTGGCGCGCTCGTTGGACGAAGCCGCGAAGGCGGAGCGGGAGCAGAGCGCGCGCAAGCGTCGAGGGCTCCGGCCTGACTCGGAGACGGGGGATGACGACCTGGGCGCGGCGCTGGATTCCGGGCAGACGTTCTTCGACCGGGGTGCATCAGGTCCGCTCAGCGGAGGACTCGAGGCCGTCGTGGCGCTCGATGCACGGCCGGAGAGCGCGCCCCGGTTCCAGGAGTTCATCTGGTGGTTCCTTGGCGCGATGCTGGTGCTGGGCGGCTCGCTCATGGGCGTGCGCGAGGCCTGGCAGGCACTCGGCGGCGTTCCACGTCAGCTCCTCGTCACGGGCGCTCTGTGGGGATACCACGCGGGCTTCATCGGGCTCGGTGTGTTCCTGTCCCGGCGCTCCATGCCGGTGGGGCGCGTGCTCTCGGGCATTGGCCTCGCGTTGCTCCCCGTCGCCTTCATCGCGCTGTCGTCGCTGTTCGCCCTGTCACCTGGGTTCGGTGCCGCGGTGGCGCTTGGCGCCGCCGCGCTGGGCATGGTGCCGCTGAGGTCGGCGGGACGTCTGCTGCATGGCACCTCCGCCGCGGCCCTGGGATTGGCGCTCCTGCCCTCCCTGTTCGCGGGGCTTCCGCTGATGGCGCTCGAGGACGCGCCCTGGCTGCGCACGCTCTGTGCCTCCGTGGGTGTCATGGCTCTGACCGCCACGGTATGGCGCGCACGGAAGGCGACGGAGGGAAACACGGCGCTCGTCAGCGCGAGCGCCGCGCTCTATGGCGCGCTGTGGCTCGCCGTCTTCTGTGTGGTGAGTTCACCGTCAGGGTTCGACGCCCTGGAGCCAGGTAGCGCCCTGTTCGCGGGCCTCACGCTGTGGGCTCAGGCATTGGCCACCGTCATCGCCGTGGCCGTGACCACCGACGCCGCGCGCGAGGCCCATCCGCGTGTGAGTCCGGTGCTGGAGATTGTGGCCTACGCGGTGTTCGCCAGTGGCGCGGTCGTGGGCGCGCTGGGCGCGTTCTCCAGCGCGCCCGGAGGGGACTTCCAGGTCGACTTGGCCTCGGCGCTCGCGCCACTCATCGCGGCGGGTGTCTTCTTCCTGCTGGAGCCTCGGCGGCGGGCCCTGGTCCACCTCATGGTGATGACGGCGCTCCTCGCCGGAGCCTTGTTCGCTCGCACGCAGGCGCCGACCGAGCCGGGCTGGTGGGTATTCGGCGGCACGGTGGCGACCGCGGGCTTGATGCTCCTGGCGCGTTGGAGTGCCTTTCCGGGACTGCGTATCCGCCTGCTCGCCTGGACCATCCTTGGGTCGTTGGTGGCAATGCCCCTGGTGCGGCAGGTGGGCAGCGCCGCCTCGCCGTGGCCCCAGGTGCTGACGGGGCTGGTCATCGCTGGGGCCGCGCACGTTGCTGGCGGCTGGCGCTGGCGGGGCCTGCACTACCTGGGCGGCGTGGGCCTTGTCTTCGGTGTGCTCGCCTTCGCCGAGGGGACCCCGGCGTTGGAGGGAAGCTGGGGCCGGCTGGCGGTCTTCGCGCTCGTGAGTGGATTCTACGGTGTCGCGGGGCTCGTGCAGGGGGCGTGGGCGCAGCCCGCGTCACGAAGGGACGGGCTGCTGCCCCTGGATGACCTCGCCCTCAGCCTGGCCGCGGCGGGAGTCCTCCTGGCCGTGGATGCCGCTCCGAGCGCTCCGGATCTGCTCGTGTCAGCCACGGGGCTGTCAGCCAGTGTGCTCTCCGCGCTTCCCACGGCCGTGGTCACGGCCTGGTTGCTGCTCCGTGTCCGGCGGGATGGCAGCAGGCTCGTCGGGTTCCTCGCGGCCTCGGGGCTCGCGCTTGCGGTCTCCCAGGTGATGGGCACCGTCTCCGACTTCGCATCCCCGCGAGCTGCCCTGGTCGCCGCGTCATTGGCGCTCGGCTTCGCGGCCTTCTCCGCGCTGCGCGGCCGCACTCCGCTGGGTGCCGCGGACACCGCTACCGGGAGCGAGGGCCGGAGGATGTTCGACCTCTTCAGGCTGCCGCTCGGTGCGCGGGGGCTGCCGCTCTTCACGGATGGCTTTGCCACGGCGGCGCTGGTGCAGACGGTCATCGCTACGCTCACGCTGGCTGGGTGGCTGGCCAGGCCCACGGATGCCGAGCGCGCCACGTGCCTGCTCGCGGCCGGTCTGCTCCTCGTGGTCGTGCTGGTGGCCTTCGTGTCGCGCGGATTCGAGGCCTGGCACCTGCGCGGCTCGGTGGTGACGCTCGCGTCGCTGGGCGCGCTCATCGCGCTCACCGCTCTGCTCAACCGCGCGGGCCGGCCGTCGCCGCCGGACGTCGCGGCTCTGCGGACCTCGCTCATCGGCATCGCGCTCTGGGGCGTCGCGCTGGCGACACGGCGCTTCGGGCCCTGGGTCGCCGGGCTTCTGGAGAAGCCTCGTCACGGTAAGCTCTACCACTGGGTTCTCCATCTCGGCGTGGCGGCCCTGGCATGTGTGCTCCTGAAAGGCGCGCTCCTCGTCGGCCTGCCCCGGCCGTCCCGTGCGCTGGCTCTCATTCCGCCCCTGATGTTGCTGGGGCCCGCGACGTTGATGTTGCTGCTCGCCGTGTCCGCGCCCTCGGTGCGGCTCGCGAGCGTGGGGCTCTGGCTCGGGCTGCCCGGTGCGGCGCTCTGGGCCGCGAGGCAGTCGTTGCTCGGGCCCAGGCTCGCGCACTCGTGGTCGTCCGAGGGCAGGTGGGTGCGCATCGGCGCCGAGTCCCTGCACTGGCTCGATAAGGACGCGTGGCTCGCACCAGGAGACACGGTGTTCCTGCTGTGGCAGCGGGCTTTCGCGGGCATCGCCGCCGTGGGGCTCGTCTATGCCGTTGCCTCGCTCCGGGGGCTGCCCGATTCCTTCCAGCGCCTGTTGCAGCGCCATTCGGTCATCAGTGTGGGCGTGGTCTTCGTCGCGGCCCTCTTCCAGCCTGGGCTCACGGCGGCAGGCCTGGTCTGCATCGCCGGTCTGGTGTTGTTCCTCGGCGGGGCCAGGGCGCAGGGGCGCGGTGTGCTTGGCGCGAGCATCCTCCTGCTGGTCCACGCGTTGGCGCACCGTGGGGACGTCTTCGAGGTGTGGCCCGGCCCGGTGCTCGCCCTGGTGGGGCTGACGGTGGTGACGCTGGGGCCGTGGATCGTCCGGCGCAGGGGCTTGTCCGAGAGCGCCGCTCGCATGCGCATCCATCAGGCCAGCGCCATCTATCTGTTGGCAGCGCTCGTGTACGTGTTGGCGACGAATGGAACGCCGTCGTCGACGCTCGCCGCGCTCAACCTCCTGGGGGAGATGCTGCTGAGCATGGGCGGGAGCTGGATGGTCTCTCCCGCGTTGCCTGTGACACTGGCGCTCGTCGCCGCGTCGGTGCTCGTGGCGGCTTTCCAGTGGAAGGGCACGCTCGCCTCGCTCGTCGCGACGCTGGGGGCCTGGGTGGTGGGGGGCACGTTCGTCGCCTCACTCATGGCCTTCCTTTCGATTCGCGCGAGTCTGGTCGGCCCGTGGCTGCGTTACGGCGAACTCTTCATCCTCCATGGCGCGGCCCTGTCCCTGGCCGCCTCCGTGGGCGTGCTGGCCCTCCATGCCGCCCAGGCGTGGGTGCGGAGGCGCCGGCCGGACGTCGCGGGCGGCCTGTCATGGGGGCGCGACACAGGGCTCGTGGTGAGTGGGCTGATGCTCGCGGCCCTGGCGGTGGGGGGCGCCGCCTCCGATGGCGCTCTTTCGCTGGCCATCGCCTCCATTGGCATCCTGGTGTTGGTGGCGCTGCACTGCGCCTGGAGCCAGCACACGGGTCGGCACGTCTACTTCGTGCAGACAGCGGTGGTCGGCGTCTACGCCCTGGTGCGCAATCTGTATGCACCGGGCCTGCGCGCCGAGCACGACGCATTCTTCGCACTGGCTCTGGGCTTCATCCTGGTGGGCGTGACGGTGCTGGCCCGGAGGGCGGGCGTGCAGCCCGTGGAGGCGGCCACCCGGCGCTTCGCGGCACTGCTGCCCGTGGGCATGGCGCTGGTGCTGCCAGGCGAGGCGACGCAGGAGGCGGCGCTGCTCGCGGGGGGCTCCGGACTCCTGTACGCGACGCTGGGCGCGGTGGAGCGCAGCCGGCTGTTCGGTGCGTTCGCCGCGGCCGCGTGCAACTTCGCGCTGCTCATCTCCGCGCTGGCCTTTGGCCTGGAGGGTTTGGAAATCTACCTGGCGCCCATGGGTTTGCTGTTGTTGATGCTGGGCCAGCTCTTCGCGGAGAGCCTGCCGCACGCCGCGCGCAACACGGTGCGAATCCTCGGGGGCTTGTTGCTGTATGTGCCCGCGGCGGCGCGCATCGCGGTCCAGGTGGGCCAGTCTCCCGACGGCACGTATGCGCTCGTCTTCGGCGGGGTGTGTCTGCTCGGCGTGGTGGCGGGCATGGTGTTCCAGATTCGCGCCTACCTGGCGTTGGGGACCCTGTTCCTCACGCTGGACGTCGCGGCCACGCTGCTCGACGCCGGGCTGAGGGACCACCGCATCGGCTTCCTGGTGATGACGCTCACCGGGCTCACACTCATTGGCGGGCGCGTCCTGACGACGTTGAAGCGTCAGGAGTGGGAACTGCTCGTGCGGCGGGTCCGCGTCCAGCTTCGCGGTTGGGATTGAGCGCGCAGGTGGCGGCCCAAGCCCCGGGCTCGCTGCGGACCCTACGCCGGTGGGGAGCGGGGAGCGTCACCGACGTTGGCCCTGGGGTGCTTGCGCCGCCTACTTGAAGCACAGGGTGGTCGTGGTCAGCATGTCTGTTCGCTTGACCGATTCGACTGCCCTGCAGGTCTCTCCGGGCCCGCAGGCGCCATCGTCCTGGCAGCGGCGGTGACACTGGCGGTCGCCCTTCTCCGCCTGGCAGTAGAGCTCTTCGTCAGGGGCGGGCGGGCCACAGACCTGGCTGACGTAGCACTCCTCGTCGGCGTTCGCGCACGCGTCGGTGAAGGAGCAGGCCGCGAGCGAGGAATTCGGTAGATGGGACGTATCGTCTCCGCAGCCAGCGGAGACCAGAAGGCAGAGCAGGCTCATCAGTGACAGTCGCATGGGGCCTCGGGAAAGGGTGATGCGTTTCCCCAAGTATACGATAGGCGAATGGTGCGGGCCATCAACGCCCCACAGGCATGGGCGCGGAGGCGTCGTGGGCAGGCGCGTGCAACTTCGTGGCTGAGATTGAGGGGGCGCGCCGCTGCTTTCTTTTCTCTTCACTCCCGAGAATCGAGAAGGCTGCCTCGTGCTAGGACAGGAGTCGCAGCCTTCGTGTCCAGGGTGGGTGTCGCCTTGCGGTCGACGCGGCGATACCTGGAGAAAAAGCTGTCCAATGGCACACGCGTTCTGGATTCGAAATGCGTGCCTTTAAAGCTGAAAATGGAATTCGTGCGTTCATTGTTGTGGCGGTTATCCGGCGTGACAGTCCTCACGTCGGACCGCCATCCCCAAGTCGAAGCGGATTGGAGCAAGACAATGAAGGTCAGTCGAGTGGCCCCCATGTGGCGAATGCTGAGTGCGGCCCTGGCGTTCGGCATGATGAGCGCGTGCGGTTCTGAGTTGGAGGACGAATCCGTTGTTTCCGAAGAGGCACCGGTGGACGGCGAGTCGTCATCGGACTCGGTGTCGGCGATGGCCGGTGACCGTTATGCCAACGCAGTCGTCCAAAGCGGTATCATTGCCGTCCTCAATCCGAACAACGCCGTGGGCGCACCGGATGGGAACGCCGCGACGTTCCTGGGGCTCCTGGGCGGTTCCATGGTTCTGGACATGGGTCTGGGCGAAGAGGGCACAGGGCCGCTGCGCGTCTACTACCAGGGCCTTTCGCTGGCGGTCATCGCCCAGGTGGAATTCCTTCGTGCAGACATGAGCATCATCAGCACGGGACAGGCGAACCTGCTGGACCTGGGGCTCGGGACCCACTCCACGCTGGTGCCATTCAGCAACTCCACGCCGTATCGCTACGTGAGGCTGCGCGGTGGGGTTGCCTCGTTGTACGGCTTGGACGCGGTGGAGGATACGGGCGGTGGTGCGAGCGCCGTGTGTGGCGATGGCCGTATCAACAATGGGGAGCAGTGTGACGACGGCAACCGGGTTTCGTCGGATGGCTGTAGCAGCACCTGCCGGGTGGAGCCGGGGTACACCTGCAATGGCATGCAGCCCAGTGTCTGCACGGACGTCAATGAATGCACGAATGGCACTGCGCAGTGTTCGGTGAATGCGATTTGCACGAACACGCCGGGAAGCTACACCTGCACCTGCAAGCCGGGCTACTGGGGAAATGGTTGGACGTGCAGTGACATCGACGAGTGCTCGAACGGGACTGCCGCGTGCAATCCAAGCCAGGTGTGTGTCAACACCCCGGGTGGCTATGAGTGCGAGGGTGGCTCCTGTCCGGCGCCCCGGGTGCAGTGTGGCGCGCAGTGCGTGGACGTATCGTCAGACGTGAACAACTGCGGCGCCTGCGGCGTTGTCTGTCCGGCGGCGAAGACCTGCTCGTCGGGCGTCTGTGTCATGAGGTAGCTGGGAGCGACGCTGTCGCTCGCTGAATGACATCATGAGCTGGCGGACTCACCGCCCTCGCGGCGCAACACGGCGCCGCGAGGGTCGGGGTTCTCCTGGCACGGTGATGGGACGATGCGCGGTGGCTCAGGACTTCTTCCTGGCTTCGTCAATCACCTCTTGCTTGGAGAGGGGCTTGAGCGAGCCGTCTGGTTGGCCCTGGAAGAAGTCGAACTCGTGGACGGTGCCCTTGATCAGGTACTCCTTGTCCCGCGCCGAGTTCACCATCGCGCGTTCGCGAAACGTGAACGAGGGCTTCTCAGGGTCCACACCGACTTGGGGCATGATGGCGCGCTCTTCGGGTGTGGGCTGCCAGAGGGGCTGCGGGCGTGGCTCGGAGCGAAGCACCGCGGTCTCGTCGAAGCCGGGCCTGGTGCTCGTCCGGAGGTCGCGCTGGATGTCGAACTGGTCGAGCACCACACCGCTCTTGGGGTCCTTGGCCGGGTTGGTGACGATGCGGTCCTTGCCGTAGAGCGGGTTGTCGATCAGGGGCCCCGTGGCCGTGCCGTCCACGCCCACCGGCGGGCCGCTGAAGGACGTATACGGCGTCTTCGCCTTGATGGACTTTTCGCCATCGACGTGGTCGGAGGCGCTGGTGGTGACGCTGTCGCCCGCGGGCTGGAGCTTGCCGTGCTTGTCGATGGCGGACTTCGACGTTCCGTACCCCGGTTGAATGGCGTCAAACGCGAAGTTCTCACGGCGCGACAGCGGAACATCCGGCTTGATACGAGGCGTGGCCGCGTTGTTGCCGCCATCACGGCGATCCATGGCATCCATGATGTCGCTCATCAGGTCCACGCTGTTGTTCCGCGCCCGCGTCTCGTTCGCGATTTGAGACGGGCTTGGTGCCTTGGTGGAGTGATGGGCGACTTGCGGCAGCACGCGGGCGGGTGCCCGGTGGCCGCCGGAGCGGGACACGCCTCGTGCGCCTTGCTTCAACAACGTCGTCGTTACCCTCGTGATGGTACCCATGATGTAGACCCCCCCCTGGTCTGAGGCATGGGGTGCGTTCCTTCATGCCTTTGTGCGAATTGTCCTCCATCTGCGCACGGAGTTGCGTGGGGGGAGGACGATTGGGCGAGGGCGCAGCTGGGTCCCATTCGAGGTCTCCGTCATTCGAGGGTGGGGCCTTCCGGGATGAAGCGAGTCGCCACGGAATGCATTTAATGGACAACTCGCGTCCACAGTCGCGGAAAAGACACAGCCTCAGCGGCCCTCGCCAGGGAATGACACGGTCGCTCCAACGTGTGCATTGCCATGGCCAGATACGCCCCCTAGCGTCGCACCTGTCATTGGCGGATGAAGAGCCGTTGTCGCTCCACCTACTCTCCGAGGTCAGAGGATGCGCAGATTGCTGCTCCAGGACGTCTTTGTTTCCAGCACCGCTCTTGAACGATGCGAGTCTCCCGCCCG
The DNA here is from genome assembly GCF_006547355.1 of Myxococcus sp. AB036A. Lineage (NCBI taxonomy): Bacteria > Pseudomonadati > Myxococcota > Myxococcia > Myxococcales > Myxococcaceae > Myxococcus > Myxococcus sp. AB036A. Next base: position 59,988 of record NZ_VHLC01000025.1, read on the forward strand.
TGCCGCACGCAGACTCATGGGAGTCTTGTTCGTCGCCCTGTTCCTCGGAGTGCCAGGCGGCGCGGAGGCATCCGATGCCTCGCTCGCGCCGAACTTCTATTCGGGGCATGGCATCACGGTTCATGCGGTGCGGCACATCACGGATAGGCTCATCGACGTGGAAATCTCCACGCCGCTGATCGCGCCTCATGCGGTCTATGACCCTCGCCACCACGTTCGGGTGCTCCTGCCGACGGGGTATTACAACAACCCGGGCGTGCGATACCCCGCGGTCTACCTGTTGCACGGGGGAGGAGGCGCGAACTCGGCTCAGTGGGTGGAGTTCGGTGCGGCGTATGCGATTACCGAGAACATGCCCGTCATCACCATCATGCCGGATGGCGGCAAGGTCGGTTGGTACACGAACTGGGTCTTCCCTCGCGGGGTGAATCAGGCGTGGGAGGAGTTCCACCTCAACCAGCTCATTCCGTGGGTGGACCAGAACCTTCGCACGCTGGCGTACAAGCGGGGCCGTGCTATCGCGGGGCTGTCCATGGGCGGCTTCGGGGCCATCAGCTACGCCGCGCGCCGCCCCGACCTCTTTGCCTATGCGGCCAGTTTCTCGGGGGCCCTGGACCTGGGTGACGCCGCCATCCGCGCCACCATCACGGAGGAGGGGACACGGTGGCTGCAGAACCCGGATGGAGCGTTCGGCTCTCCCTTCTGGCCCTTCGACCAGGCCTGGAACATGAACAACCCCATTCCGCGTGCGGCGTCTCTGCGGGGCGTGGCCGTCGCCTTGTATGCGGGGTCGGGCATCTGGGATGGGGATGTGCTCGAACGCGTCCCGGGGGCGTCCACGGACCGGTTCCACCATGCGCTGAATGCCGCGGGCGTGCCGCACCACTACGAGATGTATGGCCGCCCCGCGCCGGGTCAGAAGCCCTTCGGATGTGACGGCGGGCACAACTTCAGTTGCTGGAACTACGCGTTCTTCGACGTGCTGCCGCGCATGTTGGCCGTGCTTGACGGGCCGTAAGCCCAACGGCACTTCAGGTGATGGAGCCCTTCATCCGATGCGAAGGGCTCCCACTGCCACCAGCGCGAGCCGAGCGCCTTCTTCTTGCGGCCTCTTGGGTTGGCTGCTGGATGCGCGGGGCCACGAACGGAGATGCTTCTCCTCAATGGTTCAGCAACCAGGTCGCGAGCGGTTGCCACGCGAGCGTCGGTGCATCCGCCGCGTACAAGAGGTCGCCATGGCCGAAGTCCTCGGCCACTCGCTCCGGACCGAAGCGGCGGACGACGAGCGCCGTGACATCCGTCGATGACACCCGGGTCGTCGAATACAGCCCGTAGTCACCGAACGCGCCAGCGGCGCCGAGGTAGAACAACGGGACGCGGATGTTCGAGAGCTCAGGCCTGGGTGTCGTCCCGCACCAGATTTCGTCGAGTTCCACGGTCTCTCGCAGCGACTGGTGCGGCGGTGCGCTGGCGAACCACGCGCTCACGCTGTCCTCGGACGACTCCCGCAATGCCGTAACGTCTCCGTTGGCGTCGAGGATGGGCGCGCTCAAGTGGTACAGCGGCGTGTACGGCGCGAGAAGGTAGGTCAGGCCATTCATCGCGAGCAGTGCACCGCGGTTGGTGTAGCTCGAAAACACGGGAGACTGCGCCTGGGGCGCGCTCCGGGCCAGCTCGCCCAACGTGATGAAGAAGCTGTTGTCGGAGTCGGTCACGCCTTGAGCAAGCGCCTCACGTCCCGCGGCGGCATTGGCGCACGCAAGCTCGCGCAGTTCCGCGTGCTCGGGCGCGATGTCGTAGTAGGCGTCGAGCACGGCGACCGCAGACACGTGGCGGCCGTTGGCGGCGGCATACGCGTAGGCCAGCTCGCCACCATGCGAGAATCCGCCGAGCACGATTCGGCCCTTGTCACGGTCGCCGCTGAGCCGTGCCGCCCGTGCGAAGGTGAGCGCGACGGTGATGTCTCCGAGCTCCTGGGCAACCCCCATCTCGCCCAGGTCGGAGATGTCTCCGTTGGCGGAGGGCAGCGTCCAGCGACGGTCAACGCCCCAGACGTCGATGTCCCGGGCCGCCAGGTACGGAGCGAGCCCCGGCGCCGATGACGCGGGATTGCCGAGTGTCGGCACGAAGTTCGTGACGAAGTTGGCGAAGTCTCCGTGAAGCAACATGATCGCGTGGGCGGGCGACCGTGGCCGCCACGGCGCGCGCTCTCGGACGACGCGATGGACCCGCACGATGGCGTTTGGTTCGGTGCCGACACGAATGTCGAATCGGTAGTGATAGATGTCTTCGGTCACGAACTCACGCAGCAGCGCGAACGGTGTTGGAGCCGACGCGAGCGATTCCACTTCAGTTTCAATCCGCGGAGGTGAGGATGCGAATGCGGACGTGCATGCGAACAACACGATGAACGAAAGACCAAGATTGGACATTCGGGGCCCTTCATGTGCACTCGAGACGGGATGTGACACGCCCCCTGAATGGGAAGGGGCTGGCCCTCTCAGAACGAAGGGCCCGGCGCGGACATATCGTCCCGTGTTCATTCAGGGTTCGCTTCGTGGAAGCAGCGCCGGAAGGCAGTCACTCAAGGCGGTGGTGCCCGAATGTGCGGAATCCGAAGCGACGCAGCGCCTGGTTGAGGGCTGCACGGACGCGGGCTGACTTGAGGTCAGCTCGACACGGAAATGGACGGTCAGATCTCCTGGTGTTGCGCTCTGACAGGTAGGCCCATCTCCTGTGTGGTTCACGGCAATTCCCATCACGGCCAAAGTGCCCTGTCATGTCGTTGACTCGGAGTCTGGTTTGAAGAGACACTTCTTGCTCACCAAGGGAGGCCGAACATGAAGAAGCCTGCTCGTACGAAGCGTGCAAAGACTCTCAAGGTCACGGTGCGCGTTCTGAAGGTGTCCGCGCTCAAGGCCTTTGAAACCAACGTGTCCAGCATTTCCCACATTTCGAAGTAGCGGCGTCCCGGGCACGACATGGGCGTTCAATCAGGTGTCGTGCTCCTCGAAATGGCGAGGGGGAGCTCCATCCTTCAGACCCGCAGGGCGCTGATGGAGATACGGGGCCTCCCCTTTGCTCTTCTCGTCTCCATCCTCGGAGACGTTCGCCGCGGAGGGAGCGCCGCGGTCGTCCGCGCGCTGGTGAAGGCGGGCGTCGACCCTACCGGCGCCAGGGAGCTCGGAGCGCGGCTCGAAGAGGAGGGGGCGCTGGGGCGAGGTGCGCCACGTTGGATGGACGAGCAAGCCCTCCGCAAGGCGTTGGGAATCACCGGCAGGCTGCGACTGGGACCTCTTCGCACGGCCGACCTTTCCGAGAGCAGCGGAGCACTCATCCAACTGAGCGCCACACGTTGGCGAAGCGCTGGCAGTGGTGTGTGTATCGCCTGTGGTCTGCTCTGGGAGGTCCAGAGCGCGGATGCGCCCGATGAGGCCGCCGCAGTGGCGAATGCGCTCCCGCGCCGCGCCGTGATTGCGCTGGGGGCAGCCGATCTGACGGCGCTCCGGAAAGCCATGAAGCCGCATTCCCTCGATGCGCGTGCCTGGACAGAGGGCGCCTACGGGCGGCCAGGCACCAGACGCATCCGTTCCCGGCCCGCAGCGGGGTGCCCGTGCTCCGCGAACCGGGGCGCGGCGAACCACATCGGCAAGCTGGATGGCTCGCGGATGGCCGGTGCCGCGCTGGGGCGCGTGGGAATCGCGACGCGCGAAGCCACGGTCCGTGGCAGGCGGGGGGCTCCTTCCATTGTCACCCTGAGCTGGGGAGCCGCCACCCTGCGTCTTCGGAAACGAGGTCGTCCCGTGGTGTCAGGACATTTCCTGGCCCAGGTGGGCGTCGGAGCATCCCTGGAGGAGCGGTGGCTGACCGCACGAGCAGAGGCCATCGAGCGCGCCTCGTCCCTCCTTCGTGTGCCCGACGTCTGCGCGACTCCGGCGCGTGCGCTCGAGCAACCTTTCCTGCCCATGCGTGATTGGGACCTCTACACGCCGGAGCAGTACGCAAGCCCGGGGTTTCCCTACGCGCCAGTCACCCAGGACACGCCACTGGATTGGGTCAGGGCTACGGATGCGGAGACCGGTGAGCAATTGCTCGTTCCTGCAGCCTTCACGACTTCCGAACGGCTCGTGGGCCCGCGCTTCCTGTGTGCCTCATCCAATGGCGTCGCGACACATACGAGCGATGACGCCGCGTTGCGGTCCGCGCTCCTGGAGGTGGTAGAGCGCGATGCGCTCCAGCTCGCCTGGTACCGAGGTCAAGGGGCGCGGCGCCTCGACATGGCTACGCTCGACATTGATGAGGCGGTGTCGCGTCATTTCAAGGGTTCGGGCTGGACTCTCCACTTCTCGTACCTGCCCGGTCGCGCCGGCCTTCACGTCATCGCACTCATCGCCGAGGCGACAGGAGAGGGGGCGTTCCCCAAAGGAGGGACGCTCCTCGCCGCCGCGGCCGCGGGGGACCCGGCAGTGGCCGTGCACCGAGCGCTCCGTGAAATGCGAATGTTGACGGAGGCGGTGGCCCTTCGTCGGCAGCTTGCGATTGACTTCGAGGCGCTCCGGCGGCCTCCGGTCCTGGAGAACTACTGGCTCATCGACTCCCTCCTCGACATCACGTTGCTTTACTTGAACCCCGCGATGCGGAGCGCTGTCGACCTGCTCCTGGAAGGCCCCCCGGTGGCGCTCCCTCGTGTTCGGGTCCCCGACACGGCGGGGGAGCTCGTCACGAGGTTCCGACAGCATGGGCTGCGCACCCTGGTCATCAATCTCACGCTGGCGGCGGCCTCTCCGTTCCGGACTTGCCAGGCGCTGGTCCTTGGGACGCAGCCTCTGGCGTTCTGTCCGAGCCTGTTACGCCTCGGGAGTGGGCTGCTGCCGCGCCGCCTTCCCCCGCGCAATCCCCAGCTGCCCTCATCGCCGCTCAAGCTCAGGCGAGGGCTTCTGAATCCGTACCTGCTTCCGCTGGCATGAGTCTCACCGAAGGCGCGAGGCGACGTCTCGAATGAGCGAACGCGTCATCATTCTGGGCGCGGGGCTCGCAGGACTGGCGGCAGCGCATGCGCTTGTCCTCGCGGGCCGGGACGTCGTCGTGGTCGAGGCGCGCTCTCGAGTCGGTGGCCGGGTCCTGACCTTGCGGCAGCCGTTCCTGGACGGAATGTACGCCGAGGCGGGCGCGAAGTATGTCCTCAGCGGGCACTCGACGGTCCTCGGCTTGGCGAGGAGGCTCGGCCTGGAGCTCGACCCGCTGCCAGTTCCGCACACGTCGGCCTTGCGGCCCTTCCATCTTCGGGGACGTCGCATCCTGGCCCCCATCGGTGATGAGACGGGCCTCCCGCATGTCCTGAGGGCGGATGAGCAGCAGCTCGGCCTCTCAGGCCTCTATCGGAGGTACGTGTCTCCCCTCGTGGAGGCTGTCGGCGACCCCTTCCATGAGTCCTGGCCCGGTCCAGCCGCGACCCGCCTCGATGGCCTGAGCCTTCGTGAGGCGCTAGTGGAACGGGGCGCTTCTTCAGCGGCCATCGACGCGGTGAGCCTGGGGCGGTTTGACCTCGTGGGTGATGGCATCGACGCAAGCTCGGCACTTGGGGTTCTGCGGCGGGAGTTGCTGACGGTCGGCAGAGGCGGCTCGAGCGCCTACACCTTGAGGGGCGGAAGTGACCGGCTTCCCGTCGCCCTGGCGGAAGCGCTTGGTGGAAGGATTCAGTTTGGATGGGCTGCGAAGCGCATCGAGCAGGGACAGGGGACCGTCCGTGTGTACTGCCGCGGCAGCACGGGAGAACACAGAACGTTCACAGCGGAGCGGCTCGTGTGCGCCATTCCCTTCTCGGTCCTTCGTGGCGTTGAGCTCGTCCCTGCCTTCTCGGCGGACAAGCTGCGGGCGATTCGCGAGCTCGAGCATACGTCCGTCGTGCGCACCTTCATCCAATACCGGCGCCGCCTCTGGACAGAGTGGGGGTGGTCGAGTGGGTGGCTGACGGACCTCCCCATCATGCACGTCCTCGACGCCGCACCGACACAACCTCAGCCGTCAGGCATCCTCGAAGCGTATCGCGTGGGCCCGTGCGCCCGCGCGGCGGCCCTTCTCTCCGAGGATGAGCGCATCGCCATGGCTGTGCGGGGCCTGAGCCAGTTCGCGCCGGAGCTGTCCTCCGAAGTGCAGTGCGGAACCTCCTACGCATGGGACCAGGACCCTTGGGCTCGGGGTGCCTTTGCGTGGTTCCGGCCGAGGCAGCTCACGCAGTGGGGGCGTGCGCTCGCAACGCGCGAAGGCAGGGTCCACTTCGCCGGAGACCAAACCTCTCCCATGCCCGGCTGGATGGAGGGAGCGCTCTTGTCAGGCCAACGCGCCGCCCTTGAAGTCCTGTCAGGCGCCAGCGGGGCGTGCATGGCCGGAGGCGTGCACGGCGCCTGATTCAGGCCGTGGGGCCAGTCCCTCCACGAACGCCTCGTCCGATTTCACCTACCGCCCAGCGGGAACAGGTGATGTTCCGCTGGGCGCTCCAGCCTGCGTCCCTACTTACTGGCCTGGGGCGGAGGGCTGCCCTTCCGGGGGCGGCGCGATGTCTTGGCGGCCGCCGCTGGCTTCCCCGCGGCTTTCTTGCCACGCGTCGCCGCGAGCTTCTTGGGGCGGGGGGCTCGGGGTTTCTCCTCCTCCGTGGCAGCGCCGTCACCGCGGCGGACGCGTGCCACCGCGTGGCTCACGGACCGGGTCAGCCGCGCGACCTGGGGGGCGGCTCCAAGAGAGTGGGTCAGTCCCTGCACCTTGTGGGACACGGAGCTCAACGCGCGGCGCTCCCGGTCCGACACGGGGAGCAGCGCCGCTCCCGCGACGCCTGCTGCCAGCGTGGTCAGTCCGATGGCCACCGCGTGTTCACCCAGTTGGTCGGCTGCCCAGGTGCGTGCCTTGCCTGCTCGCTCACGGATTCTGTCTCCACTGGGGACGCGGTCTCGCAGATGCTCCAGTGTCTCGCGCCCTCGGGTGCTGACCCGCTGCATGGCCTCGCGTGTGTGCGCGGCGACCTTCTGGGGGCCTGTCTTCTCTTCCTCCTGGGCCTTGCGGCGCTTCCAGGCCGCGGTGAGCTTGCCCAACCTTTTTCTTCCGGATTTGGTCGTCTGCGCCTTGGCCATCGCGCTCTCCCTTGTTTCGCCCTCGTTGGGGGCCGGCGTTCCTCGTGTCAAAGAAGGTATGGATGAGAGGACCCGGCGCAATGTGCTGCTGCGGGTGAGGACGGCCGGCACGACGAAGGCGCGCTGGGCGCCGAGCGCGACGCCCGCCCACATTCCTCCATCCGTGGCCAGCGCGACCGTCGTGCTGCCCGCCGGGCCCCGCGCCCTCGCTGCGCCTGCTTTGACCAGGGTCGCGGCCGCGTTGAGTGCCAGTCCCGTCCCGCCGTGCTTGAAGCGTTGGAATGCCTCCTGGTCCTCGAAGAGGACGACCTCCGAAGATGTCTGTCCGCCCAGCTGGACTCCGAGGGTCAGTTGGACCAGCGCCGCGTATCCGACCAGCCGCTCGTGACGGAAGACCTCGCCCATCCCCCAGGTGCCTCCGAGCACCGCGCTTCCCTGGCCTAGCGAAGGGAAGACGGCATAGGCGTAGGCCCGAGCCCTCGCCTGAGCAAGCTCCGGTGAGCGGGCCTCCAGCCGGTGCAATGCCGCCCGTGCGTCACCATGCAGTCTGCGGTGGACGCCCAGCTCCTTCCTCGCGAGCTTCAGCGCGCGTCGGCCTTGGCTCGCCAGCTTGTCTCGGATGGGCGCTTCATTCGTGGCGAGCACTGGCCTGCGCCTTGATGATCCGGGTGAGCAGCAGGGCGGCGGCCGTCAGCCCCGTGGTCAGGGCAGGAGGGGGCTGCGATGCTTGCAGCCGCGGACGCTGCTCGGTGTCATCGGCCCCGTTCTCCTCGGACGCATCCTGCCTGCGGAAGCGCTGCACCAGGCCTCCGTTCCCTCGTTCCGATGCGTCCGAACGCGGAATGAACGTGAACTTCTGTCCGCCCAGGGAGGCCTCGAGCAGCATGCCGCCACGTGAGTAGGCGTGAGCCACGCACTTCGCATAGTTGATGGTTCCGGACGCCGCCGCCTTCACGAGCACGGCGGACGCGTTGGCGGCGAAGGCCGCCTTTCCTCCCTTGAACGCTTCAATGGCATCACGGTCATGGAAGAAGATGAGCTCGCTCAGGGTCTGTCCGCCCACCTGGACTCCGAGGGTCAACTGGCTCAGCGTGGCGAAGCCAATCGGCTTGCCCTTCTCGAAGACCTCGCCGTGGCCGTATGAGCCGCCGAGGACCAGCGATGCCCTGCCCAGCGAGGGGAAGACGGCATAGCCCTCTACCTGCTCCAGCTCTTTCTTCAGCTCCGGGTGCTTGAGCACCAGGCGGTCCACCGTTGCCACGGCCTCTTCGTGAAGCGTCTTCTCCTGCTCTGGCTTCATGTTCGCCTCCTGATGAATCAACGTGGCGACGGCCATGTCCGCAAGGTACCCACGGGACGTGCGTGCGAACGACCACGCCGTGAGCGGTCTGGTTGCCCGGACGTGACGCGGAGGTGTCTACCTTCGGTGTCAGGAGGACGCACATCATGGCCTCGAAGAAGACAAAGGAGAGGAAGCGCTCGCGCGGCTCAGCGCGACGCGCATCACCCAGGATGGAAGCTGCGCAGAAGCAGCTCGAACAGGTCACGGGATACGCGCGGGGCCGGGTGAAGGAGCGCCTGGACTTCCAGCGGGGCTTGCTCGTGTCGGTGCTGGAGGACATGGCGGAGGGGTTGAGCAGCGCCACCCGGCGTGCACCGAGCCCGGCATCGCAACGCATGCTGGAGACGGGAGAGCGCATGTTTCGCGGTGCCTCCTCGCGGCTGGATGAGCAATCCGTCGAGGCACTCCTGGACCGCACAGGACAGTTCGTGCGGCAGCGCCCGGGATTGTTGCTCACGGGACTGCTGGGGGCTGGCCTGCTCGCGGGGCGGATGTTTCGCGCCAGCGGTGCTGGCGATGTGGAAGGGAAGGCTGAGTCATGAGACGTAGCGCGAACAAGACAGCGGCGCGCGAGGGACGGAACGGCGGCGCTCCCGTTCAGGCGCAAGAGGGACTGGCGCCGTTGCGGACGGTCCGCGACAAGGGCCGGGCGGTTGCTGGGAGCCTCCGAGAGAAGTTTCCCTCGCGAGACAATGCGCGCTCCCGCGCGGTGGGAGCCCAGACGTGGACAGCGCAGACGATGCGACAGCATCCCGTGGGGACGGGACTTGGGGTCCTGGCCCTGGGCTTCCTGTCGGCTTCCCTCTTGCCGGCCTCGGCGCTGGAGCGTCGCGCGTATACACGTGCGGCGGGAAAGGCGCGGGACCTGGCCGACCGCTTGGATGCATCGGGGCGACTCGAAGACGTCCTGGCGACCGTGCGACACATGGCGGCGGACGCGGCGGCCGAGCAGTTGGCCTCGTTGAGGTTGAGGCCCGAGCCCGAGGAAGGTCCTCTGCGGCGCAAGTTGGAGCGGGTGGACCGAAAGGGTGGGTGATTGCCGGGCGGGTGGGGGACGGGGGCGCCCGCCCTGGCTACCGACGGTGGTTCAGCCGCGTCTCCGCCCGGAGCGCTTCCGAGGGGGCTGGGCCTTGCCGGACGGTGGGGGCGCTGAAGGCTCCTGAAACCGTGTTCCCACATGCATGGCTGCTTCGAAGGGCCCGTAGTGCCCTGGCGTGAGGGGCGCCGGTACGCCTGTCCGGTGCGAGGTGTGGACGCTCTCGACGCCAGGAGACGACCAGGTGCGAACGTGAACGCCATGGATTGCATGCACGACGAGCGATTCGCCCCGGGCGCGTGCGGCAATGGAGGCGTCATCGTTCAGCTCGGATTCCTGGTCGTTCAATGGCGCGCTCTGGAAACGCGCGTGACTTGATTGCGGTGGTCGACGTACCGGCATGGGGAACTCCCTGGGGCATGGGCCAACAGCTCCCTTTCAATCTGGAGACGCGTTGCTCGGGAGGCTGTGACAAGGCGGGTGTGGCCTGCTTCCGTGGGGGCCTTGGCTGCCTGCGTGAGAAGCCTTGCGGCCTGCCGGCAGTGCCTTTCGATGGACTGAGGCCAGTGGGACGAGGTCCTTGGCCACACCGGGTGTCAGGCCCGCTGTCCGCTCCTCACTCTTGACAGAGCGAGGAGGTCGAACGTGGCAAAGACAGGATGGGGGGCATGGCGATTCCGGGGAACGAAGTCCGCGAACAAGACGGAGCATGACAATCCCGAGGAGCGGCCTTCGCAGCGGGAAGGCGGAGCCACGCGAGAGGACACACGGCATGCGCTCGCGCAGGCGGGCGTCGACGAGGGGCCCATCGAAATCGTGCCCGACGTGCTGCTCGACGTTCCGACGGTGAAGGTGGATGAGATTACGCTCGACGTGGAGAACTTGCGTGCACGCGTCTCACTGCATGCCGAGCTGGCCAACCTCGTGCGCCTCGATGTGGGCGCCGATGTGGGCATCGAACGGGTCAAGCTGACCATCAAAGGCGTGGAGGCCCAGGCGCTGCTGAAGGTCCGGCTCCAGCGTGTCTATGAAATCCTGGACCGTGCGCTCCAGACACTCGACAGCAACCCCGAACTGCTCGCCAGCCTGCTTCGGCCCGTGGGGCATGCGATAGGCGAGGTGGGGGAAGCCGCCCATGAGAGCCTGAAGCCTGGCGGAGCGGTGTCCGAGGCCGTCCAGGATGTGGGAGGGGCGGCGAAGGGGGCGTTGGAACCCGGCGGGACGGTGAACCGCGTGGCCGACCAGGCACTCGGGCCTGGTGGACCCGTGCGAGACGCCGTGAAGGGCACGGTCGGGCCCGAAGGCGTGGCGAAAGACGCAACCCAGGCGCTCAGCGGCTCGATGCAAGCGGGCGGTTCGAAGCGTTCGAAGCGCCCATCACAGGGCGACGGCGGCGGGAGGCGAGAGCGAAGGCCGCCGCAGCCGGCCCCCGCCCCGGATCAGCGTTCCGGCGCACAACGTTTCAGACACGGCCCGCCGGCCGGTGGCTCGAAGCGCCGTGCGTCAGGACGACCGCGTCGCCGCCAGAAGCGCTAAGGGCGCGGCGAGCGCCGGTGGTTTCCCACACGCGACGGGAGCGCGTGGACGTGCTACCCCATCCCCATGTCTCGCGCTCCCCGAACCGATGCCTCGCCCGAGGGGCCGAACCCCTCCACCTCTCCGTCCGCGCCACCGCTGGACTCCGCCTTCACCTGGCACTCAGAGAGCTCGGAACCCGCGCCTGCCCGGCTGTCTCCCGTGAATGACCGACTCAGCGCGGATACGGCGCTCAAGCGGGTGCGCCGAGGCGAGTTCCTGCTGTACTCCGGTGACTTCCACAACGCGAAGCAGCTCCTCGGCGCGCTGAGCCGGCGGCTGCCGCGGCCCGCGAAGGCGCGCTCGCCGCTGGAGGCATTCCGTGCCGAGCGGCGGGCCCGGCAGCTCGAACACGAGACGCTGTCGCGCATCGTGGTGTCTCTCGACCGCGATTACCGGCTCGGGCTCGCACGGGCACCGGACACCTCACTGGCATGTCATCAGGTCTGGGGGGATTCAACGACGGACACCACCGTGGTCCCGCTCAAGCAACTCCTCGGCATGCTCGGGGCGGCGGAGTGGCGTCGCAAGGGGCTCGCTGTTCCTGGCCTCACTGGGCTGCTTCACCCGCACTACGGCGTCTATCTTCCGACCCGCACGGATTACGTGGAGCTGCTGAACTCCTTCACGGAGGTGAAGGGCAAGCGCGTGTTCGACATCGGCACTGGGACCGGCGTGCTCTCATTCATCCTCCTCCAGCGGGGCGCGGCGTCCGTGCAGGCGACTGATTGTGACTCTCGCGCCGTGGCCTGTTCCCGGGAGAACGCGGAGCGGCTCGGGCTCGGCAAGCGCTTCCAGGTGGCCGAGGCCGACTTGTTCCCGAAGGGCACGGCGGACCTCGTGGTGTGCAACCCCCCCTGGATTCCCGAACCGCCCAAGAACCGGGTGGACCGCGCGGTGTTCGACGAGGACAGCCAGTTCCTGCGGCGCTTTCTCGAAGGACTCTCCGCTGCGCTTGCTCCTGGGGGCGTGGGTCTGCTGCTCCTGTCGGACCTCGCGGTGCTGCTCGGCCTGCGCCCACCCGGGTGGCTCGAAGCGGAGTTCGAACGGTGCGGCCTGTCGGTGCAGTGGGCCCGGTCGACCCCGGCGCGGCATTCGAAAGCGAAGGACACGTCAGACCCGCTGCACATGGCGCGCTCTCGCGAGCGCACCACGCTCTACTGCCTGAAGCCGGTGCGCCCGTAGTTCAGGTGTTGTCGTTGGCCTGCTGCCGCCGGAGGAATTCCCCGGCGGCAGCGCGAGCCGCGAATCACCTGGCGTGACCTGTGGCGGCTCCCCACGTGGCTTGCGATGGTGAAGGTGGACGTCCCCGCATTCCGATGCGCTCGGAAAGGCGTTGCGCGCGTTTGAATGAGCCAGGCGCCCGGTGGGCTTGCGCGTGATGGAGACATCCGGCCGCACTTGTCGGAGTTCGGCGGCCAGGAGTAAGACGCGCGGATGCGATTGCTCCGCATTTTCGTGCTCTTGTTGTGTGGATTGTCCATTCCTCGCACCGCCAGCGCTCAGGCCGTCGTGGTGAGTGGACCTCCCGTGGCGCCCCTTCCCGAGACGACGGGGGCGGGCCTCTGCGTCGCGACGAGCGTCTCGCGGAATCCCGCGGCTGACTTCCCCCAGGCTCAGTCGACCTACATCGCTGGTATCAACGCCTTCATGGAGGCGAACCGAGGCAACCGCGTCACTTCGGTGCTGCGGACGCCCTTGGACCTGTCCAACAACCTCAATGACGGGAGGACGCTGAGCTACGGGGACTTCACCGGGGCCGTCGCGGGCTGCCCCGTCGGCGGGTGTGACTTCGGCTACAGCGATACTGTCACATCCTTCGCGACCCGCCTGCGTGGCTTCATCGCGGTCACGAGCGACATGGTCGACAGGCCCCTGCACTTCGGGTTCTACGCCGACGACTCGGTGAGCCTGGCGCTCTTCGATCGCGACCAGACGAGCTACCCGGTCATCAACCGTCCGCTGACGCTCGGCTTTCCGGCGTGGCGCGCCACCAACACGGTCCACTTCGCGCAGCCCGGACTCTACGGCGTGGAGGTGCTCCACACGAACGTCGGGGATCACGCCGCACTCGAGATGTCGGTATATGACGGCGTCTGCACGGACTTCGAGAGGGCAGCGACCATGCCGCCCATCATCAATCTGGCTACCGAGGGCTTCGTACTCGTCACGCCCGGGATGTTCCATCAGACGGAGTCGGGGCAGCCCTCGTTCCCAGCTCCCACCGAGTGCGCCCAATGCAACCGTCAGTTCGCCAACGCGCCAGGGAATGGGGGATGCGAGACGGGCTACCGGTGCAACGCGGCGGCCTTGTGCGCTCCCTGTGATTCGTCGCTCTTCTGTGGTGAGTCGTGCTCTCCGTGCGGTGCATCGACGCCGTACTGCGTGAGCCAGACCGAGGGCTTCGCCTGTGCGCAGTGCCAGGATGCGAATGACTGTGTGGCGCCGGATGAATGCCACCTGCCCATCTGCACGGAGACGGGCAACTGTGCCTCCACTCCCGTGGAGGATGGCACGGAGTGCACGGGAGGGACCTGCCAGCAGGGCGAGTGCAGGCCCGTGGACGCGGGGACCCCCGACGCTGGTGAAGCGGACGCTGGTGAGGCGGACGCGGGGCCTCTCGATGCGGGAGAGGTGGACGCGGGAGAGGCAGACGCGGGGCCTCTCGATGCGGGAGAGGCGGACGCGGGGCCTCTCGATGCGGGAGCGACGGATGCGGGAGCGACGGACGCAGGTGGGCCCGGTGAGGTGGACGGCGGCTCCCACCCTGGAGTGGATGGGGGAAGCACTGGAACGGACGGTGGAAATCCCACGGCCGACTCGGGAGTTCCGGCCGGGGACGCGGGCTCTGTGGATGGAGGCTCGCCAGAGGACCCTTCCGAGCCGGAGTCTGGCTGCGGCTGTCAGGGTGGGCCGTCCGCGCTTTTCCCCATGGCCCTGCTCGCGCTATCGCTCGTCGTGAGACGCGGCCGGCGATAGGACACGCCGTCGTGCGATGGAGGAGCGCGACGCGAAAGTCGCCGGCCCTTCAGCTCAAAACGGCTCGTCACGGTAGCGCCACGTGCGATTCGGTTGGACTGGGTGTGCGTCTCCGCCACCCGAACTCCTCGGTGGCGGAGACAGCGGGCACTCCCGGGACACGCTCTCCTTCCGCGAAGGTGACGTCACAGACATTGTTTCCACCGGCGGTACCCCGCATGGGTTGCTCGGAGCCGTCGATCCAGATTTGGAGACCATCCACCCGGCTGCCCGTGCGAAGGAGGACGCGGGAGATGTTCTGACCATTGGCGGCGGCGTCCTTCGCACGGCCCCCTCCCGAGATGTTCTCCGCGCCACCGTAGGGACCCGTCAGTGCGTGAATGACGCTCTGGACAGGGAGCTGGCCGGTGGAGCCGAAGCACGGCCACATGAAGGAGGGCGCCAACCACCCCAGCGTATTGACGGCGAACTGTTGAGTATAGAGGAACGCCTCCCGCTCGCGGTGCTGGTTCTCCGCCTTCGACTCCGCCGAGGCCTTCTGCTCGTTGAAGGCTTGCTTCGCCATCACTTTCAGCGCGGCCGTGGCCTGCTCCAGCATGGAATCCAGCGCCAACCTGAAGGACTCGCGCTTCGCGGGCCCCTCTGTCGGATACCAAGGCGCCGAGGCGTAGATCTGGTCGAAGTAACGCCAGCGCGCGCTGTAGATGGCCAGCGCGATCGTGAAACAGGCGGAGCTATAGGGCAGCTTCTGCGAGGGTACTGCGACGCGGGGTCGTTGGCGTTGTAGGTGAAATATGGAGCGCGGTCCGCGATGAGCTGACACAGGCCGTCGTACTCATTGTAGAGCCGGTCGTTTTATACAGCTTGATGGCGTTGAGGATGCCCCGGAACTCGTTCTCAACGGAGCTCATCACCGATGACTCAACGCCGAGGTAGATGGCCTTGACGATGTACCGCTGGATGGCTTCCCAGATGAGGTTGGGGTTGGTGGTGGGGGCCAGAAAATGCCCATCAGGCTGCTGAGGAACCCTCCGATGTCCGGGATGAGGTTGATGCGCGCCCCCACCAGCGACTCCAGATCGTTCGAGATGGTGGCGAAGAGCGCTTTTTCTTCGACAATCGCCAACTGGGTGATGGCCTTATTCCGTGCCGCGGACGCACCGGACCAGTCCGCGGGCTGGGCGCTGAACATCTGGAAGCTGTCGTGCTGCCTGGGGAGCTGGAGCCAAACAGCGTGAACTTGTAGTCATCCAGATCCGAGACGTTCTGAGCGCCCGTGAAGCTGATGTAGGCGTGCTGGTAGCCTCACATGTCGAAGAACTGCACCCAGGTTCCAGAAGCGCTCGTGCTTGGCATTGATGTCTCTTTCTCAGGGAGAGGCCCCAGCAGAGACTCACTGCGATTCGCGCACCCAATGACCTCCAGGTGCGGACGCACGTTTTCATCCGGAAGCGGGGCGTTGCTGCGTCACGGGAGGAGGCAACTGCGTTCCAGCCGCTGCACGCTTCGACGTCCAGGCCTGGTCCGCCACCGTCTATCCGGGTTTTTGACACCTGCACCGAATGGCTCCGAAGCTCGCCCCGTCCCTTCCCCCGAAAGCTTTGCTCCATGCTCCCATCCCTGTCCCGCGGCAGCCTGCCCGTCTGGACGCTCGTGCTCGCCATACTCCTCTGCGGCACCGCCAACGCGCAGTTCACCGGCAAGCGCCGCGCCTATGCCTCCAGCTTCTGGGGTGGCACCGGCGCCAGTGGGAAGACCATCTCCTGGAGCGCGCTCTACGTCGCGCTCCCCCTGGACTACGGCTACAACGCCGCCAACAACACCATCGTCAACCTGGCTGGCGTCACCGCGGCCCAGTCGGACCTACGCACCAGCAGCACGCGTTCGCTGAAGTGGGGCACGCAGGTTCGCATCACCAACCGCCACCCGGGGCACGCGGGCTACGGCCGCAGCGTCCTCACCACGCTCCAGGACTCCGGGCCCGCCGACAGCATCCTCAGTGACGCCGCGCTGGGAGGCCGCGCGGCATCCCCCTACAAGCCCCTGGGGTGCTGGATTGACGTCACCCCGGGCGTGAAACAGGCGCTGGGCAGCACGAAGCCGGAGACGGAAAACCTCATCGTCGACTTCGAAGTCGTGAACGACCTCGGCAGCTCACTCGATCTGGACTCCAACCCCAACCTTGCCTTCGGCATGGCGGCCAGCGCGAGCGACTCGGAGAACACGGGCATCAGCGCCCCCAGTGCCGCCGTGGACGGAAATGGCGCCTACCACCTGGAGAACTACCGCAGCGCATGGCGCTCGGCGTACCACGCCAACACCTCGGACACGGTGTGGCTCAACGTCAACCTGGGCCGGCCGGAGGCCGTGCGCCGCGTCGTCGTGAAATGGGGCAGCTTCGTGCCCCCCGGCTACACGCTGATGGGCTGGACGCCGGGCATGAGTTCCTGGGTGACGCTCGCCACCCGCACGGGCGCGGGCGGTGGCACGCACGTCCACTCCTTCACGTCGGACCAGACGTACCAGTACTTCGGCCTGAGCATGAGCGGCGCGACCCGGCATGACGTGAAGGAGCTGGAAGTCTACCGCTGGGACTACTGACGCCCGGAGCACAGCAGGTCCCCAGTGCTCGCCGCGACGCCTCGTTGGGCGAGCACAGGCTTGTGCCCGAGTGCATTCCCGACCACAGCACGGGGACCTGCCTCTAGAGAGTGCCAATGACCTCCCTACGTCCCATCATCACCCCGGCCAACGCCGCGCGCCTGAGTCGCGTGCGGCAGCTCGGTCCCGCGCGCGTCTCCTACTCCTCGGGCCAGCGGCTGGGCTTCGACTCTCGAGGTGCGGTACTGGTCGCAAAGGACGGCCACCCCGCACATTTGCGGTGGTGGGATTTGGGGACGGACTCGGACCATCCCGTGATGGACACTGAGTTGCCGCTCCTGGGGGCTCCCGCCGTGGCGGTGGGGGAACTGGTGCTCTGTATCGGCGCTCCGGCGCTGTCTCCCTCGGGACTCTGGCGGCCAAGCCTCAAGGCCCTGTCCGCCAGGGATGGCTCTCTCCAGCGCCAGGAGTTCCTGCCCCATGCGGTCACCACGCTCTGTGCGTCCAGGGACGGCTCCCATCTGCTCGCGGTGATGGACGAGGAAGCGGGCCTTCTCTGGGATGTCCGCGCCTGGCGTCCGGTTCGAGAGCTGCCGTGGCCGGAGGGGGAGTTCTCCGTCACCGCGTGCGCCCTCTCGGCGGATGGCCGCTTCGCCGCGGCGACCGCCACGCAGTGGAGCGATGACCAGCGGGGCGTCCTCTGGCTGTGGGAGGTGGCGTCGGGAGGGCCGCCGTGGACGATGCCCATCAATGCGTCGACGGCCTGGAGTGTTGCGTTCCATCCCCGGGAGCCCCTACTCGTCGTGGGGGGCCTCACGGAGGACGTCGCCGTCGTCCACGCGGAGGAGCGCCGGCTCGTCCGGATGATTCCGGGCTTCTATGGCTACGCCTGCAACCTGGACTTCCACCCGGAGGGGCACCTGCTCGCCGCCGCGCACGACGGTCGGGGCTTCGCCCTCCACCACTTCGACACGGGAGAGGTCCTCTTCCGTGCCAGCGACGGCGACGACCTCCAGACGAGTGATGCCGTCTTCTCCCCCGACGGGCGCTTCGTGGCCTGGGGGCAGGGAAATGGCACCGTAGGGCTGTGGGCCGTGGCCGACTGACGGCCTGGGGGCACGTGAATCTGAAGCACCTGGGCCTGCCCACGGCAGGTGCGAGGCTGGCCCCGGAGAGAGGGCCCCCAGGCCGCGTGGTGTTGAGGCAGGGGGCTTCCCGGCGGCGAGCTGGAGAGAGACTGGTTGGGCACCTCCAGCCTCGTTCCGCTGGTGGTGCTGGATGAGGATGGCCAGCGGCGGCTCAACCTCGCGTTGGCAGCCGGCGGGGTCCAGGCCATCAAGGACGCGCACGGCAAGACGTCCCACCTGTCCCAGGCGGACATCGACGCGCTCGTCGCGTATCTGATGTCTGGGCTGGCGTAGGGCCGTCTCTTCACCGGCCTGTGCGTCGGGTCGTCAGAGGGCCTGAAGCGCCTGGACGTCCCACGCGACCTCGAGGCTCTCGTGCCTCCGGACGGTGACGCTCCTCAGGAAGCCCGGCTTCTGCCCAGGTACAAGCCGGAGCCCCGGGAGACTTCGAAGCAATGCCTCCACTGCCAGGCGTGCCTCGAGCCGCGCAAGCGGCGCGCCGATGCAGAAATGGAGGCCCTGCCCGAAGGCGAGGTGCTTCTTGACGTCAGGCCGCCGGATGTCGAAGCGCTCAGGCTCGTGGAACCGGGCCTCGTCGCGGTTGGCCGACGCGTAGACGATGCGGATGTGGGCTCCCTTGGGAATGGGCACGCCCCCAATCTCCACCGCCTCTAGCGCCGTACGGAACATGGCATGCACGGGGGAGATCATCCGCACCGCCTCCTCGACCGCGCCCGCGATGAGGCCCGGGTCGTCCTGAAGTGCTCGCAGTTGCTCCGGATGCTCGAGCAGGAGTTCCACCGCTCCCACGATGAGGCCCGCGGTCGTCTCATGTCCCGCGAAGTGCACCTGCATCAGCAGGCTCACCAGCTCCGCCATGCTCATGGGCGGCGTCATCCCCTGCGCCCCGGTGACGATGTCGCTCAGCAGGTCCTCTCGGGGGGACACCTCCCGCTCCTTGAGTGCCGAGGCCAGGTATCGCTGGAACTCGACCACACCTCGCGCGCACGCGACCTGGTGCTCGATGGGGCCATGCGCCGCGAGGACCGTGGACAGGTCATCGGACCAGCGCCGGAACCGGTGGATGTCCGAGCTGGGGATTCCGAGAATCTCCGCGATGATGCTGCACGACAGCGGATGGGCGAACCGGAGGAACAGGTCCGCCTGCCTCTCGTGCCTGAAGGAGTGGATGAGCGCGTCCACGAGGGTGCGGATGAAGGGCTCCTTTTCCGCGAGGCGCCTCCCGGTAAAGGCCTTGCTGACGAGGCTCCGGAAGCGGCCATGCGCTGGCGGATCATTGTCGACGAGGCTGGGCACCAGGGGGTAACCGTCCATCAGCGCGGTGACCACCTCCGGCGGCGTCGTCGCGGCGCCCACCGTGATGGACTCTGCGGACGAGAAGCGTGTGGTATCGGCGACCACGGCGCTGATGTCCGCATGGCGCGTCACCACCCACGCCCCCAACGCAGGACTGAAGAACACCGGTTCCTCCCGCCGTGCACGCGCGAGGAACGGATGAGGATTCTCGAGCTGGGGAGAGTCGAGCGGGTGGTACTCAGACCCGAGTCCTGAAGGGGCGTTGGTCTTGGACATGCGTGAGCTGACCTCAACGGCTTGTTGGGTGGGGAGCGGGACCGCGGACCGCATGGTGCCAGGGCTTAAGGTTTCGCACACGGGGCTGGGCCATGCTGGACGGAGCGTCCCATGTCCACGCGGCGCCGTCTGGCTTGAACATCACCGGGGATGCTCTCGTTGCGCGACTCCCGTTCGAGCGAGCGACGCTCTCCATGTGAGTCGCTCAGCACGCGACTGTCCGTCCACGCGACGAAGGTGATGGCCGTGGGCGGCAGACTGGACGTGCCTGCTCCGGCCGCCACGGAGACCTCGCTGATGGAGGAGAGGCGCCGGTCATTGGCGTCTGCCAGGAGAATTCCTACCCTGGAACCAGAAGGCGCGGCACAACTCGTATCCAAATCAAAGGAGAGCAGGGGGCCCATCAGGATGGGGGCAACTTCAGACCCTCTAGTTCTCCTTCACGCGCGACACCCAGTTCTCCAGGGTGCTGATGCTGCATCCAGATTGGGCGTGCTCCTGGCTCATCCCCAGCGCATCGACAATCTGCGCGCAGCTGCAACCAGCGGTGTCCACGAGGGTAAAGCGGCGCTCCGGCTCGCCGTCGTTCGACGACAGCGTGTTGAAGGTGCCATCGCCGTCAGTATCGGCGAAGCGGTTCATGCCCGGCAGGGAGCCTGTGGACAGGGACTCGGGGAGCACGGTGCCCGCGCAGCGGTCCGCGCTATCGCAGACGCCGTCCTTGTCGGAATCGGTGCAGGTGTCGCGGCAGCAGAGCACACCGCCAAAGCGGGAGCCCGTCTTGATGGCCGTGTAGGCCTCGCAGAGGCCGTTGTCGTCAGCGGTCGTCGCGGCGTTACACGACCATGGCGAGCCTTCAAGCCCCGAGCACAGGTTCTCCGAGAACCGGTTGAGGGGGCCACACGTGGCCTCGGTTCCGAAGTTGCCGCAGCCGAAGAAGTCGTTCGACGTTCGGGCGGTCTGCAGGCAGCCAGGAGTGCAGCTGTCGGAGTCGCACTCCGGACCTGTCGAGGTCCCGTTGGCACAGACGCCGCAGCCATTGGTGCTCTGCCGGGTGGCGAAGAAGAGGGCCTGGTCTCCCGCCTTGGTGGCTCCCTTGCAACCGGTGGAGGAGCGGCTCATCACCTCGGCGTCGCTCGTACAGACGTGCCAGCCGCTCGCGCAGAGGTCGGCCACGTTGCAGCCGGCGCCACCCGGCTTCGGGCCATCGTCACCGCCCTTGCGGCCGCAGGCGGGGGGCAGGGTGTCGAAGGTCACGAGGCCCGGGCAGGCCGGAGCAATCCCCGGGTTGTCCGTGTGCAGGCCCGGAATCCGCCATGCACCGGCGCACCCCGCGATGTCAGGCCAGCGCGCGATGTCTTTGAATCCCTCACGCTGACGGTCCGCGCAGCCGGCTGCATCAGAGGGATGGGCAAAGCCTGGCGAGGCCGCCATCAGCAGCGAGCCGAAAATCAGACCGCAAGCCATCCGCATACTGTTGGGCTGATATTGGATTGCTCGATTGCGCTGCCACGCAGATGACCGGTACGGGCTCCCGGACCCTTCTCGTCCCCGAGGCGGACCCACTCCGGCACACGGGGAGGGGGCCCCTGTCGACTGGGGGAATCCAGGGAGGGCTCGGACCCCGGTGCTGGCGCCCATCGAATGCCCTGAAAACGCCACGCCCCGGCACTCCAAGGAAGGAGCACCGGGGCGGGCGTCACGTGGTCAGCGGCTCACTGCTCCGGCGAGATTTCGCGCACGGACAGCCACTTGAAGTCCACGTCGTTGGCGCTGTCCCAGCGGAACACCGCGATGGGGCCGCCCCAGGTGATGGGCATTGCGTTCACCGCGCCGCCGCAGTGGCTGGCGTCACCACCCCAGCTGCCCGAGTCCACCATGTCGTAGACCTTCTTCCAGGTCTTCTTGTCGGCGTTCTCGTTGAGGTACATCTCCAGGCGCACGGCTTCCTTTCCGTTGACCTTGGTGTTGCGCATCACCGACTTGAAGCCCACCCAGCGGCCGCGCAGCGCCGAGGTACCGGACTTGTACGACGCCTGGTTGTAGGAGACGTGCCACGTCTCCTTCTGCCAGCGCACGCGGCCGTCATAGTGCAGCGAACCCTTGTAGCTGCTGCCCTCGCACCCCGAGTGGTTGTCGTTGTGCTTGCCGCCTCGCGCGTACCACGCGAAGTTGTCCGACACGTCGGACACCGAGTTGACCTTCACGAAGCCAGTCATCTCGATGTTCCGCCAGTCGTTCGCCGCCTGCATGTAGCCCCGGCTGGCCAGCACGTCGCGGTCGTAGGTCGGAATCTTGGACGCGCTGTAGCCCGTGGAGGTGAACACGGACATGCGCACCTTGCTGTTCTTCATCTTCCAGGAGCCGTCCGAGTTGCGCGTGATGGTGTTCTGCGGGTCGAAGCGCTTGTCGGACGTCGCGTTGTCCGCCAGGAACCACTGCTCGCCGCCCGACTTGGTCGGATAGATCATCGTCACGCCGAACTTGTCCTGGCCCTGCTCGCCAGGCGGGTCGGTGGGCGGGGTCGAGCCGGTACCGGGCTGCATTTCCGCGATGCTGGCCCAGGTGTTCATCGAGCTGCCGTTCACGGTGATACGCACGTAGCGCGTGCTCACCGGGGAGAACGAGTAACGCTCCAGCGCGGAGGTGGTGCCGGACGACCTGCCGGAGTGCACCTGCGCGAAGTTCGTGCCGTCCGTGGAGGTGGAGATGACGAAGTTGTTGACGCGCTCGTTGCCACGGTGCCAGCCGATGTCCACGGCGCCCAGCTGCGCCACGGTGCCCAGGTCGCCGGTAATCCATTGCCCCACGCCGTCGCTGGACCAGCGCGTGGCGGGGTCGCCGTCAATGGCGTTGGCGGGGACGTTGCCGTCATCTCCGCTGGCGGCGACGGAGGTGAAGCGCTCGGGAGGGACGCCGGGCGGGTCGGTGGGCGGGGTCGAGCCGTCGGTGACGGCCGCCAGCTCCGCGATGCTGGCCCAGGTGTTCATCGTGC
This sequence comes from Myxococcus sp. AB036A, assembly GCF_006547355.1. Taxonomy (NCBI): domain Bacteria; kingdom Pseudomonadati; phylum Myxococcota; class Myxococcia; order Myxococcales; family Myxococcaceae; genus Myxococcus; species Myxococcus sp. AB036A. The sequence goes on from NZ_VHLC01000025.1 coordinate 82,360, forward strand.
TGCCGTTCACGGTGATGCGCACGTAGCGTGCGTTCACCGCGGAGAACGAGTAACGCTCCGGCGCAGCGGTGTTGCCGGACGAGCTGCCGGAGTGCACCTGCGTGAAGTTCGTGCCGTCCGTCGAGGTGGAGATGACGAAGCGATTGACGCGCTCGTCGCCACGGTGCCAGGAGATGTCCACGGCGCTGAGCGATTTCACGGCGCCCAGGTCGCCGGTGAGCCATTCGCCCACGCCGTCGCTGGACCAGCGCGTGGTGGGGTCTCCGTCGATGGCGTTGGCGGGGACGTTGCCGTCATCCCCACTGGCCGTGACGGAGATGAATCCCTCGGCGGCTAGCGTGGGCGTCGCGAGCGCAAGGGCAGTCAGCGCGAGCACACGGGCAGGCTCGCGCAGGTGCAGCCATCCCCCCCGGGATGAGGTCCTGTGGTGTGGATTCAAGTTGATACCTCAGGTGAGACCATCAGGAGCCACGACTCACCGGGCGGACGATGCCGGACCGGCGCGCCGCGATCCCCCAGCGGCGCGTTGGCTTCCAGACCGCAGGCCCGCGCCCCGTCAGCGACCCACGCCCCGCGCTGGGCGCCTCGCTTCCGTCAGGACCGGCGGTGTTTACGACTCGGTAGCGGTGTTGCGGGCGCGAATACCCTTTCACTTGAAATGGTATTCCCATGGCCATTTCTCAAATGGATATCGAACTCGCCCTGCAGACAGGCGTGCGGCAATCCCTCTCAGTTCCGCTGAAAATTCTCACCCTTGCTGCGGATGCGCCCTCCCGCAGTGGCTGTGTTTCAATACAAAGCAGGAAAGGAGGCGAGGGTGGCGCTCCAGGCACCAGCGAGGCCGTTCCGCACTTCCAGCAGGCCAGCGCTTCGCGCCGTTGACTGCATCCTTGCTGCAAGACGCCCCGAGGCCCGAAAAGACGAAGGCCGGCGGTCCTGAGTTTCCTCAAGGACCACCGGCCTTTATCCGTGAGCGGCGGAAGGGATTCGAACCCTCGACCCCGAGCTTGGGAAGCTCGTGCTCTACCAACTGAGCTACCACCGCAGGCGAAGCAGGGCGCAAAGTACGGGCCGCCCCGTGGCTTGTCAACGGGAAGTGAGGTGCTACTCCGACTCCTCGACGGTGAGCTGGTAGGAATCCTGGAAGTTGGACTCGCGGTTGCGCGCGTCGCGGACCTCGAAGAGGTAGACGCCCGGCTCGGCGCTGTAGCGGATGCTCTCCGGTTGGTCGCCCTTGGCCCGGTCGGCCGTCTGCACGAGCGAAAGCTTTCCGTCCGGCTGCACGCGGTGCAGGTACAGCCCCACGTCGACCTTCAGGATGCCCAGCAGCGTGGCCCGGATGGGCGTGCGCACGGGCCGGTCCGACAGGTCCAAGCGGAAGAAGTCGGTGTCCTTCACCGGATACACCGTGCCACGCACCGGCTGGCCCAGTGTCAGGTCCTGCGCCCGGTCCGCGGTGTTGTTGGGTTCACGCTCCTCGCTGCCGTTGTCCGGCACCGTGGTGACGGTGATGCGGTAGGGCTGCTCGGCGTTCTCGAAGTCCTTCACCCACTTTCCGTCCACCTTGCGCGACGCGCCCTCCACGCGGAAGTAGCAGGCGCCGTTGCAGGCGACGTTGTTGAGGCGCTCGGGCTCCTTGATGGCGCCGTCGTTGGCGCGCAGCAGCACCGTCTCCTTGCCGGACTCACCCTCCGGCGGTTCCACCATGGAGAGCACCAGGTCCAGCCGCTCCACGCCCGTCAGCTCCACCTTGGCCAGCACCGGCTCGGCCGTCTTCAGGACGAAGTGGTCCACGTCCCCCTTGGGCGCCAGGAAGCCCTCGCGGTAGCCCCCGGCCGTAATCGTCGTGGCCTTGTGGAGCTCGTCGTTCGGCTCCAGCTCCGCGCTGGCGCCGGCCTCCTCCTGCGACACGGTGAGCGTGTACGGCATGGTGGTGTTGAAGGTCCGGCGGGCCTCCTTGCCCGTGCCCACCCAGCTCGTCTTCACCACCACGTAGACGACCCGGTCCGTGGCGCGCACGCCGATGTTGCGCAGCGACAGTGTCTCGCCCTCCTTGCCGCGCAGCGTGAAGAGCGGCGCTTCCGCCGCGGACAGCACCGACAGCTCCGGCCGCACGCCGTCCACGCCCGTCAGCTCGATTTTCAGCGCCACAGAGGGCGGCTCGGGAGGCACCGCCGGTGTGCCCGCATCCAACGCGCGGGCGATGGCAGCGCCCACCGCCTCACTGCCCACGGGCGGCGGCTCGCTCCCCGCGAAGGTGCCTTCCTGAGTGGGGGAGGGGGGCTCGGCACGTCCGAAGCCGTCCCCATCACCCTGGCCGGGCGACGTGCCCTCCGCGTCCAGGTTTCGAGGCGCGGCGCCTTCCTCCGCGTCGAAGCCGGCGCCGCCCAGGTCCTGCCGCTCGCCAGGGAGTCCGTGTCCGTCCCGCGCGCCGGGATTTCCCATCCCCTGCCGGGCGGCGAGGTCCCCGCCCTCCGCGGTGTCCTGCCCAGAGGGCAGGGCCGTGCCACCCGTTCCGGGCTGCGTGCCACCCATCCCTTGCGGCGCGGCGCCAGCGCCCTGGGGCGGCGTGTCCTGCGAGGGCGAATCGCCGAAGGGCGAGGGGTTCTCCGGCGTCCCACCCTGGCCCGGCGCGGCGTCCCCCTCGTTCGACGGCTGCGTCGGGTCCGGCAGCTCGATGCGGTACCAGTCCTCGTCGCCGGCATGGCCCAGGAAGGCCGTCACCGTCTGGCCCAAGGTCAGGCTCACCGCGTCCACGGCGCGGTCATTGGGCTCGCGCTCCTCGCCGTCCTCGGGCGCGCGCATGCGGACCTCGAGCGTGTACGCGCCGCCCACACCCTTGCGGGTGGGCACCACGCGGATGAAGCGCTCGTTCTCCACGTAGAGGTTGGGGAACCGCTCCGGCTTGCCCTCACCCTCGCTGTTGATGCCGACCAGGCGGTTGCGGTCGCGGTCATACACCTCCAGGGTGATGTCCCCGCCGGGCAGGCCGGACACGGTGACGTCCGCGATGCGCGCCGCGCCGGGCGCCAGCCGGTACCAGTCCTCGTCCGCCTTGTTCGGCTGCGCGGTGAGCTCCGCGCTCACCGTGCTGTTGCGGGTGATGTCCAGGGCCTGGTCGGGCCGGTCGTTGGGCTCCTTCTCCGTGAGAGCGGCCGGTCCCGTCTCCACCGGACCCGCGTCCGGAGCTTCCGGCGCCTTGTCTTCCTTGCAGCCGGCCAGCATCAGCCCCAGCACACAGGCCCACCCCCAGCGTCTCATCACGGTCTCCTCCAGCACAGGCCGCCATCCTTCCCGTCGGGGACGGAGTGTCAAGCACCCCAACATCCGCGCTGGCGCTTTCATCCGCATCCACCCGGCCGCTCCGTGCGTGCTCGGACTGGAGCCGCGCTCGCGAGGCGATCAAAGATGCGGGGACATGCGACGCCTGCTCCTCGCCTCCCTCCTGTCCGCCACGGCGGCCTCCGCCGCACCCAATGTCCCGCCAGGCTACGTCCAGGCCTCCGACTGGCTCGACCGCACCAGTCAGCCGGAACGCTATGGGCCCCTCAACGTGCTCGACGGCCGCGACTCCACCGCGTGGTGTGTCAGCGGAGACGCGCCCGCGTCCTTCACCTTCGGTTTCAAGGACATCGTCACCGTGGACGAGGTCCGCGTGTACACGGGCGACGGCTCGGACCGGGCCGCGTTCAAGGCCCGCGCGCGGGCGCGGAAGCTCACACTGACCGGCATCAAGGAAGCACGCAGCGTCAGCGTGGAGGACAAGCGCGGGCTCCAGGTGGTGCCCCTCAAGCCCGGACTTCGGGGCGCCCGCTTCACGTTGGAGGTGTCGGAGCGCTTCCCGGGGGCCAAGGACGACGCGCCCGTGTGCGTCACCGACATCGTCTTCTACTCCGGCGGGAAGGCCCTCAATGGCACCTGGCTGGCGCCCAAGCTGCGCTACAACGGCCGGCTGGCGCCGCTGCTCGGCACCTGGTTCGGCGGCCTGAAGGGCGCACCGCACCGCTTCCTGTCCTTCTACCTGGACGGAACCTACAGCCTCACCGAGGAGCCCCTGGAGGGCGAGGTGTCCACGACAGTCAGTGGTGCCTACACGCTGTCCGGAGAGAAGCTGTCCCTGGACGTCCCCCCGCACGGGCGGGTGACGGTGCGCTTCCCGCGAGGGGACTCCGAGGGGACACGCTCGCCGGATGCATCACTGGCGTTCGACGGGCCCGTCGCCGAGGCCTGGGGCGAGGAGTTCCGCAGCCAGCGGTGAACAGGCGGGCTGGCTGCCGCCCACCCGGTTTCCCGGGGGGCGACGCACCCCGCCTACAGCGCGGCCATCTTCCGCTTCGCGCCGAAGTGGCGGAAGAACGCGATGATTTCCTCGACCGCGACCTTCACGTCGGTGGCGTCCTGGAATTCGGATTCCAGGAAGATGCCGCCGCAGGACTCGCAGGTGTCGTAATGCAGTGGATGCTGGCGGTCGCCACCGTCCACGCGGACGAGGTCGACCTGGCACTCGGGGCACTGACCGGTCAGTGCCTCCGCATCCACCTTGCCGCCCTGGCTCTCCAGCCCGGGGAGGTTGTTGTGGAGCAGGACCCGGTTGAGGTCCGCGACGTCAATCCAAAGGCCGCCGCAATCTCCACACTTTCGCAACGTCTGATCATCCCCCTCGAGATCGGACATCTCGACGTTGCAGCTGGGGCAATCCATGGGGCGGTTCCATTCTCCTGTTGGGGGGGAGTGGTGTTCTCCCCAGTCGATGGGAGAATGATAGGTCGCGCGAAATTTCGGATGCAACCCGCCTTGTGCCTTCTGTTGGCAACGCGCCGTCCCGTCGCCCCCCAGCCCCTCAGCCCTACGCCTTCTCGCGGCGGATGTCCGCACCCAGGGCGCTCAACTTGCGCTCCAGGCGCTCATAGCCCCGGTCCAGGTGGTAGACGCGGCTGACGTCGGTGCGGCCCTCTGCTCGCAGCCCGGCCAGGATGAGTGACGCACTCGCCCTCAGGTCCGTTGCCATGACGGGCGCGCCGCTCAGGCCCTTCACACCCTTCACCACCGCGGTGGGCCCCTGGATGGTGATGTCCGCGCCCAGCCGGTGCAGCTCCGGCACGTGCATGAAGCGGTTCTCGAAGATGTTCTCGCTGATGACGGACGTCCCCTGACTGACAGACATGAGGGCCATCAACTGGGCCTGCATGTCCGTGGGGAACCCCGGATGCTCCGTGGTGGTGATGTTCACCGCGTCCAGCCGCTGGGGCGCCTTGCAGCGCAGGCCGCTGCCCTCGGTGGTAATCGTGCACCCGGCCTCGCGCAGCTTCTCCACCAGCGCGTCCATGTGCTCGGGCACCACGCGCTTCACCAGCACGTCGCCGCCGGAGATGGCCGCCGCCACCAGCAGGGTGCCGGCCTCGATGCGGTCGGGGAGGATGGCGTGCTCCACCGGCTTCAGCCCGTCCACGCCCTCGATGGTGATGCTGGACGTGCCCGCGCCTTCGATGCGCGCCCCCATCTTGTTGAGCACCTTGGCCAGCTCCTCGACCTCGGGCTCGCGGGCGCAGTTCTCCATGAGGGTGCGGCCCTTGGCCAGCACCGCCGCCATCATCACGTTCTCCGTGCCGGTGACGGTGATGACGTCGAAGTTGACGGTGCCGCCCTTGAGCTGCTTCGCCGTGGCCTCCACGTAGCCTTCCGTGAGGTGGATGTCCGCGCCCAGCGCCTTCAGCCCCTTGAGGTGCTGGTCGATGGGCCGCGCGCCAATGGCGCACCCGCCCGGCATGGACACCCGCGCCCGGCCGAAGCGGGCGACCAGCGGCCCCAGCACCAGCACGCTGGCGCGCATCGTCTTCACCAGGTCGTACGGCGCCTCCGGGGTGATGTGGCCGTTGACACCCACCCGGCAGACATCCGTCGTCTCCTTGTCGCGCTCCGCGTCGCAGCCCATGGTGCGCAGCACCTTGAGCATGGTGGCGACATCCGCCAGGTCCGGCACGTTGCGGTAGGTGGAGGTTCCGTCGGCCAGCAGCGCCGAGGCGAGGATGGGCAGCGCCGCGTTCTTCGCGCCCGAGGCCTGCACTTCGCCGTGCAGCGCCTGGCCGCCCTTGATGACGATCTTGTCCATGGTTCCCTGCGTCTTCAGCCCTGTGGCTCGCTGGCCACGGGCTGTGTCCCAAATGCCATCCGTTCCCGCCGCTCCAGGTCCTTCTCCACCCGCGCGTCCGCGTAACCCGCTGCACGCAGGAGCTCCAGGACGGCGGGGCCCTGGTCCTCGCCAATCTCCAATGCAAGGAGGCCGCCAGGCTCCAACCACTGGCGCGCACCCGTCACCACCCGGCGCACCGCCACCAGCCCGTCCGGCCCGCCGTCGAGCGCCAGCTTCGGCTCGCGTCGCACCTCGGCGGACAGGCCGGGAATCTCCCCGGAGGCGATGTACGGCGGGTTGGAGACCACCACCTGGAAGCGCTCGCCCGCGGGCACCGGGGTGAAGAGGTCGCCCTGCAGCACCGTCACCCGGTCCGCCACGCCCAGCGCCTGGGCGTTCTCCCGCGCCAGCGCGCAGGCGTCCGGAGACAGGTCGGTGGCGATGACGGTGGCCTGTGGCCGCTCGGCCGCGAGGCTGATGGCGATGCAGCCGGAGCCGGTGCACACGTCCAGCGCGCGGCCGGGCGCGTCCTTGGGAAGCATGCGCAGCGCCGCCTCCACCAACAGCTCCGTCTCCGGGCGCGGAATCAGCACCCGCGCGTCCACCTTGAAGGGGCGGTTGTAGAACTCACGCACCCCCGTCAGGTACTGCGTGGGCTCGCCCGCCATGCGCCGTTCGATGAGGGCACGGTAGGCGCCCAGCTCGTCCTTGGAGAGCGGGCGGTCCAGGTCCACGTACAGCCGGACGCGGCTGAGCTCGAGCACGTGCGACAGGAGGATTTCCGCGGTGAGCCGCGGCGCATCCACCTGTCGCTTCTCGAAGTGCTGCGTCGTCCAGGTGAGGACCCTGCGGATGGTCCAGGGCTCGCTGCTCATGCGGAAGGCTTCGGGCCGCCGGCCGTCTGCGCCTTGAGCGCTTCAGCCTGGTAGTAGGTCCGGCAGGCGGTGATGACGTCTTCCACGTCACCGGCCATGACGCCCGGCAGGTTGTGCACCGTGAGGCCGATGCGGTGGTCCGTCAGCCGGTCCTGCGGGAAGTTGTAGGTGCGAATCTTCTCGCTGCGGTCGCCGGTGCCCACCTGGGCGCGGCGCGCGGAGTCGCGCTCGTTGCGGATGCGCTCCTGCTCGATGTCGTAGAGCTTCGCCCGCAGCATGCGCATGGCCATGGTGCGGTTCTTCAGCTGGCTCTTCTCCTGCTGGCACTTCACCACGATGCCCGTCGGGTGGTGGATGAGGCGCACCGCGGAGTCCGTGGTGTTGACGCTCTGGCCGCCCGAGCCCGTGGAGCGCATCACCTGCATCTCGATGTCCGCCGGGTTCACCTGCACGTCCACGTCCTCCGCCTCCGGCATCACCGACACCGTGATGGTGGACGTGTGGATGCGGCCCTGCGTCTCCGTGGCCGGCACGCGCTGCACGCGGTGCACGCCGGACTCGTACTTCATGCTGCTGAACACGGCGTCACCGGACAGCGTCACCGTGGCGTCCTTCACGCCGCCGGCGTTGCCCGGGCTCATGTCCAGGATGTCCGCCTTCCAGCCCCGGCGGTCCGCGTAGCGGAGGTACATCTGCATGACCTCCTCGGCGAAGAGGGCGGCCTCGTCACCGCCCGCGCCCGCGCGGATTTCCAGGATGACGTTCTTCTCGTCATTCGGGTCCTTGGGCAGGAGGAGAATCTTGAGGCTGGCCTCCAGCTCGTCGCGCTGGTCCTTCAGGCCGGGCAGGGCCTCGCGCGCGAAGGCCTTCTCGTCGGCGTCGCTGCTGCCGAGCCAGGCTTCGACCTCGCTGAGGTCGGCGAGCACCTTGCGGTAGGACCGGAAGGCCTCGACCAGCTTCTCCAGGCCCGCGCGCTCCTTGGACACCTTCTGGAGCCTCGCCGAGTCGGCGAGCACGTCGGGGTTCGACAGGTCGGCGGTCAGGCGTTCGAACCGGCGTTCGACGTCTTCGAGTTTGTCAATCATCGTCGTTCCGGGGGGTATTGCCCCTTTGCACGGCCTCTGGCAAGGGCGGGCGGAGTCAAGAAATTCCTTGGACGCTTGGGCGGGAGCATGAAAAAAGGGCCGCCCTCACCGCGCTCAGCGGTCGGTTTCACATCACCTACACGGAGTCCTTCCACATGCCCGCCCAGAAGGGAAATCGTTCCAAGAAGAAGGTCGCCAACCGCGCCAAGGGCCGGAAGGCCCAGCTGAAGCGCCGCCGCAACCGCGCCAAGAAGGGCCAGTCCAACAACAAGGTCTAGTGTGTTGGCTACTCCCTCCCTCGGACTTCGGGGGAGGGAGGCGGACGGGCCCACGGTTCCAGTTCGGGCAGCATCCGCTCCACGCCTTCTGAAGACTCCGCCAGGAGCCGCAGCACCGCCTCCGCCGCCTCGCCCGTGACGGGCACCGGCTGGAAGGGCAGCTCCGGGAAGCGGTCGGTCCTCAAGGGCAGAATCTCGCTGGACAGGTAGCCGCCGTCGGGCCCGAAGTGGCCCTTCCACAGGGCGCCGCGCTTGTCGCGAGGGTTCCAGTTCCCCCCGAAGACGAAGTTCCCCAGCGAGTAGACGACCGGTCTGCCCTGGTACAGCTCCATGGCCTGGAGGACGTGCGGGTGGGCGCCCAGCACACCCGCGGCGCCCGCGTCGATGGCGGCGTGGGCCAGCCGGACCTGGTAGGGCTCCGGGGTGTAGGTGCCTTCGCGTCCCCAGTGGAAGTAGGGCAGGACGATGTCCGCCTGGGCCCGGGCCGCGGCGATGTCCTCCCGGAGCATCTGCTCCATGATGGCCTCGTCGGAGAAGTGGCCGGCGACCCCAGGGGTCGTCTCCGTGGCGTAGACCCCGGGCGGTTCGATGTTGCGCGTGCCCAGGAAGAAGTAGCCCAGCAGCGCCACCCGCTGACCGCCCACGGTGACGATGGCCGGGCGCCGGGCCTCCGCCAGGTTCCGGCCCGCGCCGAAGTAGGGGATGCGCGCCGCGTCCAGGGTGTCCAGCGTGTCGAGCAGGCCCTGGGCGCCGTAGTCCATCAGGTGGTTGTTGGCCAGGCTCACCACGTCCACGCCGCCGGCGGTGAGGATGCCCACCAGCTCCGGCTTCGCGCGGAAGTTGAAATTCTTGGGCAGCTTCTCGCCGCGCTCGGTGAAGGGGCACTCCAGGTTGACGACGAACAGGTCGGCGGCGTCCGTCAGGGGCTTTACCTCCTGGAACCCGTAGGCCAGCAGGGCGTCCCGGGGGCGGCCCTTGGCGGTCTCCGCGTCGTAGTGTGTCTGGTAGTTGTGGCCCAGCGTCACGTCGCCGCCCACGATGATGGACACGGAGCGGGTGGGGGGCTCGGCCTCTGG
>NZ_VHLC01000257.1:0-398 GCF_006547355.1 Myxococcus sp. AB036A
GGGGTGGGGGGGCCTGTCCAAATCTTCCACAGGCTGACAATTCGCTATGCGTGCGCGAGCCGTTCCTGGATCAGGGAGAGGAGTTCCCTGCCAGCGAACGGTTTTTCCAGATGGGGGCTTGGTACCGACTCCAGGAAGGCGCGGGCCTGAGGCGTCACCGCGCCGCCGGTGAGGAAGATGACCCGCTGGGCCTGCTCGGGGTGGCGGGCCTGGAGGGCGGAGTAGAAGTCCATCCCGCTCATGCCCGGCATCATCAGGTCGCAGAAGACGACGTCGAAGCGCTCGCCGGCCTCGATGCGCTCCAAGGCCTCCTGGGCCCGGGTGAAGAGGGTGACGTCGTGGTGTGGACGCAGCGTACGCCCCAGGGCCGTGCAGACGAGCGGCTCGTCGTCCACCAC
>NZ_VHLC01000258.1:0-397 GCF_006547355.1 Myxococcus sp. AB036A
GCTGGGGCGGACGTCCTGGCGAGGGCGGCGCGTGGGGCGCGGTGGCGGGGCTGGGCGCGGAGTACCTGACCTCGAGGATGGACCTGCGAGCGCGCCTGGAGGGCCGCCTCCAGCGCGGAGGCTTCCGGCAGGGCGCCTTCGGCCCGGACTACGAGCTGGCGCGCTTCCAGGTGGCGGGCCCGACTGCCCTGCCGCAGGCGGACGCGCCCTTCCCGGACGGGTACTCGGCCTACGGCGAGGTGATTCTGAGCTGGGATGCGGAGAGCCTGAGCGTGCTGGGGCAGCGCCACTTCCGGCTGACGATGGGCACCGAGGTCTTCAACTGGGGCCGGGTGGACGTGGACGGCCGGCTGGAGACGCAGCTCTTCCACCGCAACCTCTCGGTGGGGGTGGGGGG
>NZ_VHLC01000259.1:0-392 GCF_006547355.1 Myxococcus sp. AB036A
GTATCTTTGGTGCGTTATCAACACGTTATATTGGCAAATATGCCGACCAAGGCTACACACGTTTACTCACCTGGATGGGTTGCGGGCTATTTTTGGTAAGCTGGATTTGTTTCTATTTCGGACAAATTCTACTTTCAGCTTATGTTATTGGTTTTGCTTTAATTCAATTGGCACTTGCCCTTGTCCACACCAGCAACCAAAGTATTATTTTCCGTTTACGTCCCGATGCTAAATCTCGTATTAATGCTATTTATATGACTACTTATTTTATTGGTGGTGCGGCCGGTTCGGCATTAGGGATTTTTGCATGGAATCGTGGTGGATGGACCATGACTTGCCTTGCAGGTGTAGGGCTCGTTGTATTTTGTATTTTATTTAGCATGATTGATGCT
>NZ_VHLC01000260.1:0-391 GCF_006547355.1 Myxococcus sp. AB036A
ATTGAAGTCCATGTTGTTTTTGCCGCAACAGATAATTCACCATTACATACGGCCTGAACATCTCCATCAGCGCCACAACGGAAGCCTGAAATGATTTTCCTCTGGGTTGTTGCCACATATTTATTACACCCTCCCATAGAAATAAAAGGAGAACCGGCATCAGAGAAATTATTACCACGGAATCCATGCGTGAACAGACCATTTTCCTGATAATCTTTAACATTAAAGATTAATGGTGATTTGCTGGGAGGGATATCCCAGTTTTTATTAACTTCAACAAGAGCACTGAATGGTAATCGGTGAATATTGTTTCTTACAGGTATTGTCACCATGTCGCTGGAGCGAGTGCCAGGAGCCCCTTCAGTAATGATAAATGACGTCCTGTACGACC
>NZ_VHLC01000261.1:0-385 GCF_006547355.1 Myxococcus sp. AB036A
CTTAACATATTTTGAGGTACTTCTTTCATTTGAACAATGAAAAATTGTGAACCATTTGTATTAGGTCCTGAGTTAGCCATTGATAATGCGCCATATAAGTTAAATGCATTTAATGAAAATTCATCTTCAAAAGCACCGCCATAAATACTTTCGCCACTCATACCAGTAGCTGTTGGATCGCCACCTTGAATCATGAAGTCATTAATGACACGGTGGAATGTTATTCCATCATAATAACCATTTTTTGCATGTGTCACAAAATTTTCAACTGTTTTTGGTGCAATATTTGGAAATAACTTGAATGTCATGTCACCTTTATTTGTGTGCATAACCACTTTAATTTCACCTTGTTGTACTTCTTTGTTTAACTGTGGATAGTTAGCCA
>NZ_VHLC01000262.1:0-380 GCF_006547355.1 Myxococcus sp. AB036A
CCATATGACATTCCGAACGCATCGTAGCGTATACAGGATCTAATGCAATATGTAGATTCATTTGGACTTGCAAACGTAGCACATCTCTTCTCCCTTTAGATGTCCTTTCGACTTGATAACCGAATATCGAATCAATCCACGTTTGAAATTGCGTTTGAAGTGATGGAAAATACGAGCTATATCTTTAAATAAATGCACTTCCACTTTTTACGTCCCCTTGTTTCGTTATTTCTTTTCCTCTTTCTAAAATTAAAGAAAGTGGATGTTTTTGAAATAACAACTTTGAACGATTTCCTCTCCCTCGGCCTGGAAACCACATAATCCAATTAAATTCTTCTAATTTTTTTATGATTAATTTACTATTTCGCTCTGTACAAAAT
>NZ_VHLC01000263.1:0-379 GCF_006547355.1 Myxococcus sp. AB036A
CCCCTGGCTGATGCCAGACTTCTGGCAGTTCCCCACCGTATCCATGGGCCTTGGCCCGATCCAGGCGATCTACCAGGCACGCTTCATGAAGTACCTGGAAAGCCGCGGCTTCATCCCCGCCAGCAAGCAGAAGGTCTGGTGCTTCATGGGCGACGGCGAGTGCGACGAGCCGGAATCCCTCGGCGCGATCTCCCTGGCCGGCCGCGAGAAACTCGACAACCTGATCTTCGTCATCAACTGCAACCTGCAGCGCCTCGACGGCCCGGTCCGCGGCAACGCCAAGATCATCCAGGAACTGGAAGGCGTGTTCCGCGGCGCCGAGTGGAACGTCAACAAGGTCATCTGGGGTCGCTTCTGGGACCCGCTGTTCGCCAAGGAC
>NZ_VHLC01000264.1:0-269 GCF_006547355.1 Myxococcus sp. AB036A
GCGGAAGAGGCTCGTCTCGCGGAAGAGGCTCGTCTCGAAGAAGAGCGTCGCCTCGCGGAAGAGGCACGGCTCGAAGAAGAGCGTCGTCTGGCGGAAGAGGCTCGTCTCGCGGAAGAGGCTCGTCTCGCAGAAGAGGCTCGCGTAGCCGAAGAAGCGCGCGTTGCCGAAGAAGCGCGCTTGGCTGAAGAGGCTCGGCTGGCGGAAGAAGCGCGGCTCGAAGAAGAGCGTCGCGTGGCCGAAGAGGCTCGGCTCGCAGAAGAGGCGCGGCT
>NZ_VHLC01000265.1:0-262 GCF_006547355.1 Myxococcus sp. AB036A
GCGCGCGCTCTAGCCAGCTGAGCTATAGGCCCAGGAGGCCACCGCGTCGGCAAACCCTACAGCGTCCTTCATTCTCAAAGAGCCAAGTCGCTTCGACTCAGTCCTTCAAAACCAAACAGCAAGCCCAAAGTAAGCCACTAGATTGTTATTCGGAAACGTTGACCTGGTTGACCTGACGCGACTCGAAAGTCGCTGGCATCGCCTACTGCGTCCGAGGACGCTGTCCGATGCCCGGTCTCCTTAGAAAGGAGGTGATCCAGCC
>NZ_VHLC01000266.1:0-253 GCF_006547355.1 Myxococcus sp. AB036A
CTAGCCAGCTGAGCTATAGGCCCAGGGGGCTACCGCGTCGGCAAACCCTACAGCGTCCTTCATTCTCAAAGAGCCAAGTCGCTTCGACTCAGTCCTTCAAAACCAAACAGCAAGCCCAGAGTAAGTCACTAGATTGTTATTCGGAAACGTTGACCTGGTTGACCTGACGCGACTCGAAAGTCGCTGGCATCGCCTACTGCGTCCGAGGACGCTGTCCGATGCCCGGTCTCCTTAGAAAGGAGGTGATCCAGCC
>NZ_VHLC01000026.1:0-89962 GCF_006547355.1 Myxococcus sp. AB036A
CGCCCCCAGGGTCCCTCCCCGGGCCAAGGTCCCCGCCATGCCCGCCCGGACGCTGGCCGCCCGGCCCGGGCGCTGGCTGTGGACCTGCCGCGCGGGTTTCGAGGCCCACCTCTTCGAGGAGCTGGAATGGGCCGGCGCCGAGCCCCGTCTGCTGGGCGAAGCCCTGGTGGAGAGTGACGCCATCTCCGGCCCTCCGCCCGCCTTCGCCCGCGCAGGCTATCAGGTGGCGGCCACCCTGACAGCCACGAACCCCGAAGCCATCGCCGACGCGGCGGCCCGGGCCGTGCTGGCGCTTCCGGGGCGGGCGCCCTGGGCGGTGCAGTCCTTCACGCCCGACACCCCGCGTGGCAACGCCCTGGCCCCTGTGGCGGAAGCCCTGGAATCCGCCGTGTCCGCCAGGCTGCCGGCAGAGCGCCGCATCGAGGACGCCCAGCGGGCACGCGAGGCGGGGGCGCTGCTGGTATCCCTGTGTGTGGCGCCGGATGAGGTGACGGTGGTGGGCGCGGTGCACGCGCGCGAGGCCGTCTCCCTGGCGGCGGGCGGACGCAGGCGCATGCGGCGGGCGGGAGACGCGCCGTCGCGCGCGGCCATGAAGTTGGAGGAGGCCCTGGACGGACTGGCCTTCGAGCCTGGACGCGGCGATGTGTGCGTGGATCTGGGCGCGGCGCCGGGCGGCTGGACGCAGCGGCTGGTGAGCCGCGGCGCGAAGGTGGTGGCGGTGGACCCGGCCCGGCTGATGCCGGAGCTGACGGGGAATCCGCGCGTGAAGCACGTCCAGGAGAGCGCCTTCGCCTATGCGCCCGACGAGCCGGCGGACTGGCTCTTCTGCGACATGGCGTGGCGCCCCCTGGAAGTGGCGCAGCTGCTGGCCAAATGGGGCCGCCGCGGTTGGGCGCAGCACCTGGTGGCCAACATCAAGCTGCCCATGAAGGACAAGAACCCCATTCTTCTGCGGGTGCGCCACACGCTCGTCCAGGAGGGCGGCTGGGAGGGGCTCACCGTCCGCCAGCTCTACCATGACCGGGATGAGGTCACCGTCACCGCGCACAAGATGAAGTGAGACCCTGCGCCTTGGCGATGGACGCGCTACACAAGGAGCGCAATGCCCTACCCACTCGACGACGCCACGGCCACCGCCCTCATTGCCCTCCATCCCTGGGTGCTCACCCGCAGCCCCCAGGCCCCGGTGCAGGCCGCCGTGGAGGTGCTCGTCCAGGCGGAGCAGGCCCGGCGTGGCCAGCCAGACGCGAAAACGGGCGCGCTCCAGGTGCCGGCGCTCACCCAGGGCAACCTCCTCAAGGAGGAGTACGACTTGTCCACCCACGGCCATCATGACGGGTGGCGCGTGGGCGCCGTCATCGCGGACGTGCAGGGGATGATCAACGTCAACGCCCGCTTCGGCTTCCCCACCGGAGACGCGGTGCTGCGCGCCACCGTGGAGTCCCTCTCCGCTCAGTACCCCGGCGCGAAGGTTGTGCGCATCCACGCGGACGCTTTCGCCGCCCTGCTCGTGCCGACGTCGCAGCTCACGGTGGAGGAGCACCTCGCCGCGCCGACGCGCGAACGGTTGGCGCAGGGCGTGCGCTCGGTGCTGCCCCCGGGAACGCCCGACGCAGACGTGCCCTCATGGACGGTGAGCCTGCTGGAGTTGACGGTGGACGCGCCCTCGCACTGGCAGGTGCTGGGGCCGCTGCTGTGGGCGGAGCTGGAGCGCACCCACGTCATGGAGCGCACCGGCCGCGCGCAGGGGCTTCAGCGCAGGCGCATCCGGCTGGATGGTTCCATTCCTGGCCCCGCGACGCTCTGAGAGCGCGCCTGAGCGCCAGGCCATTCTGGCCGTCCTCGCCGGGGGGCGGCCAATGCACGCGCTCCCGGAGCCTCAAGGGTGCTCACGGGGGAGTGCTCCTTCCGTCCGGAGAAAGGGGCCTCAAAACCGAGGCCTCATCCACCAACCGCTCCCGGAGCCCTTCGGGCTACCACGGGAGCGCGCTCCTTCCGTCCGCAGCGAGGCGCCTCGACGAACCACCGAGACGTCATCCCTCCGCGCCGGCTACTCCTCGAGGATGAACTTGCGGGGGTTCTGCCCGATGCCGTTGACGCGGACCTCGTAGTGGAGGTGCGGGCCCGTGGAGCGGCCGGTGTTGCCGACGGCGGCGATGTGCATGCCGCGCTTCACCTTGTCGCCGGCCTTCACCAGCATCTTCGACAGGTGGCCGTAGCGCGTCTTGATGCCGTAGCCATGGTCGATGACGAGCACGTTGCCGTAGCCGCCCTCCAGGCCCGCGAACACCACCGTGCCGTCCGACGGCGCGAAGACTTCCTTGCCGTGCGGCGCCGCGATGTCCATGCCGCCGTGCATGACGCGGTCCGCGGTGTACGGGTCCAGGCGCGAGCCGAAATCGCTCGTCACCCAGCCGCGCGCGGGCCAGATGGACGGAGTGGAGGCCAGCAGCGACTTCTGGTCCTGGAAGTAGGCCTGCAGTTCCTGGAGGCTCTGCTCCTGGCGGGTGGCCTCCGCGCTCAGCCGGTCCAACCGGCCCATCAGCGCCTTGGGCGTCTCCGTGGAGGTCAGCTGCGTGAATTGCGTGTCCGTGGCAGGCGCGGACGTGCCCGCCTCGGGCTCCGTCGGGCCCATGGCCAGGTTGCGCTGAGGATCGGACAGCAGCGTCACCGCGCGCAGCTTCTGGTCGAAGCGCTCCACCCGGTCCAACGTGGAGCCGATGTGCTCGATGCGCTCACGCACCGACTTGAGCTGCGAGCGCAGCGTCAGGTTCTCTTCGCGAAGGATGCGGTTCTCGGAGGCGTCCGCGGCCACCTGGAAGTAGTGCACGCTCGCACCCACGCCCAGTCCCACCACGAGCATCAGTCCCATCCCCACCTGGGTGAGAAAGGACCGCTGGATGGTGTACCGCTTGACCGGAGCGTCATGGTCCGGAATCACCATCAGTGTGAAGGACTTTTTCGCCACGGGACAGCTCCCCTGCTTGCGTGGGACTACTGGCGCAGCAAGCTAAGTCGCTTGCTCTCGCGCAACACCTCCCCCCGCCGCCTACCCCTCCCGCTTCGTCGCCCACCGGCATTTCGACTCGGCTGGAAACGTTGGGGCAGCTACCACTCACATTCGAAGAGTGTCAAGGTCAACAGACCCGCAGGGAGGTCTGCAGGCCACGTGCAGACTCTGGGTGTGTCAGGCTTCCACTCGCACGACGATGACGGTGATGTTATCGTCACCGCCACGTTCGTTTGCGAAGTCGATGAGACGCTTGGGGACCTCTTCAAAGGTCCGCGCATTCACCACGGTTTCGTGGATCTCCCGGTCCTCCATCATGTTCGCGAGGCCGTCCGAACAGAGGAGAAAGACGTCGCCGGGCTCTGACACCAGCCCCATGACGTCCACCTGCACCTCCTCCTCGAAGCCGACGGAGCGGGTGATGATGTTCTTGTAGCGGGAGTGCTTCGCCTCTTCCGGGGTAATCATCCCCGCCTTGATCTGCTCGTTGACCAGCGAGTGGTCCTCGGAGATCTGCTGGATGAGGTCGCCGCGGATGAGGTACGCGCGGCTGTCACCCACATGGGCGAAGAAGGCGTGCTCGTCGCGCACCACCAGGGAGATGACGGTGGTGCCCATGCCGGACAGCCGCGCATCTTCCTGCGCGGCCGTGAAGATGGCCAGACAGGCCCGCTCCACGGCGGTGCGCAACGACTCCGGAATCGGAGAGTCCTGGAGATTCGGGACGGAAAGGAAGGGGTTGTCCTTGCCTTCCCGCGCCCGGCGCATCTCTTTGTCGATGGTCTCCACCGCGATGCGGGACGCAGTGCCCCCACCGGCATGGCCGCCCATTCCGTCGGCCACGACGTAGAGCTGGAGCTCATCATCAATGAGGAAGCTGTCCTCGTTGTGATTACGTTTGCGCCCGACATCCGTCAGGCCGGCGGAAATTATCTTCAAGCGGGAGGCCGCGGTCTGCCCTGCGGTGCTGGACACACCCGGGATGCTATGTGAGGCCCAAGGACGGGGCAAGGACGCGGATGAAAACTGGCGCACTTCACGCGGTGCGTCGGAGCCGACCCCGGGGGGCCCCCTCCGGTCCAGACTCCCTGCGGGCCCGGGTCCCCAGCGCCCTGTTGGCAGAACGCACCAGGGCCTCCGCCGCTCCCAGGGCCTCACGCGTCACCTCGACACCCGACATCATCCGCGCCAGCTCCCGGGTCCGCTCTGCCCCTGCCTCCAGCACCACCACCTCCGAGACAGTGCGCTCGCCCTTGAGGCCCTTGCGGATGAGCAGGTGGGCATCCGCATAGGCGGCCACCTGCGGCAGGTGGGTGATGCAGAGCACCTGACGGTGACTGCTCACGTCCTTGATCATCCGCCCCACCACGTCCGCGATGGCGCCGCTGACGCCCGCGTCCGCTTCGTCCAGGATGTAGCACCCGCCCCCGTCACTGTCAGCCAGGGCCTTCTTGAGTGCCAGCAGCAGCCGGCTCGCCTCACCGCCAGAGGCCACCTTCGCCAGCGCTCGCGGCGGCTCGCCAGGGTTCGCGCTGAAGAAGAACTCCACGTCATCCATGCCGTCCGGGCGCAGCGTCTCCGATGGCGTCACCCGCACCTCGAAGGCCGCCTTGCCCATGGCCAGTTGCCCCAGGCCCTCGCGCACCTGCGCGGCGAACGTCACCGCACTGGCCGCACGCGCCCGTGTCAGTGCCGCGGCGGCCTTCCGGGCCCGCTCCTCCACCTTGCGGCGGTCGGCGGCCAGCTCTTCCAGGATTTCCTTCCGGTTCTCCAGCGTGCCCAGCTCCACCTCGATTTCGCCCCGCTTCTTCAGCAGGCCATCCAGGTGCGTGCCGTGCTTGCGGCACAGACGCTTGAGCGCGTCCAGCCGCTCCTCCACGTCCGCCAGCCGCGAAGGGTCCGACTCCAGCCCCTCCACGTACCGATTGAGCCGCCGCTGCGCCTCCTCCAGCTCCGACAGCGCGGTGCTCAGCGCCTGCGCCACCGGCGCCAGCGTGGCGTCACACTTCACCGATTCGTGCACCAGCCCCAGCGCGCGGCCCACCGTCTCCACGGCGGAATGCTCCTCGCCGGACACCAGCAGCTCCGCTTCCGAGGCGTGGCGCTTGAGCTTCTCCGCGCCGCCCAGCCGCTTGCGCTCCGCGTCCAGCCGCGCGTCCTCGCCGGCCTCCGGGTCCAGGCGCGTGATTTCATCGAGCTGGAAGCGCAGGAACTCGGCGCGCTCGCGCACCTTCGCCTCGTCTCCGCCCAGCGCCTCCATGCGCGCGTCCACCTCGCGCAGGCCGGTGTACTCCCGGAAGAAGGCCGCGAGCACCTCCTCCAGATTGCCGTACCTGTCCAACAGCACCCGGTGCAGGCCCGAATCAAAGAGGCTGACGTGCTCGTGCTGGCCGGCGATGTCCACCGCCCCACGCGTGAGCTTGCCCAGCACGCCCACTGTCACCAGCGAGCCGTTGACGTAGGCCTTGCCGCGCCCGGTGCGTCCCAGCACCCGGCGCACCAGCACCTCTTCCCCCAGGTCCGGCAAGCCCAGCTCCTCCAGCCGGGTCTCCAACGCGGGAGTCCGCGCGAAGACGCCCTCCACGGACGCCTCCTCACAACCGGCGCGAATGACATCCGCGTCGGCGCGCCCCCCGAGCAAAAGGCCCAGTGCATCCACGAGGATGGACTTGCCCGCACCTGTCTCACCCGTGAGGACGGTGAGGCCGGCTCCGAACGCCACCTCCACCTCCTCGATCACCGCTACGTTCGAAATCCGCAGACCCAGCAGCACGCGCGCCCTCCAATGTCCGTACGACGGCTCTGGTACCTGAACACCCTAGCAGGTCCGACTGACACTGCACAGGCGTTCGGGTTGAGCGCACGGATGGCGGGCGGGAGGGGAAGGGGCCTCGTTGGGGCCCCAACCTCGCAAGTCCTCAGATTTCCGTGAAGAGCTCCTGGATGTCCTGCTCCGTGAGCGTCCGGCCCAGCTCGTCACCGTCGCCGCCGAGCACGCCAGCGGCCAGCTCCCGCTTGCGGCGCTGGAGGGCGAGGATCTTCTCCTCCACGGTGCCGCGGGTAATCAGCTTGTAGCTGATGACGGCGCGCGTCTGCCCGATGCGGTGCGTACGGTCCGTGGCCTGGTCCTCCACGGCGGGGTTCCACCACGGGTCGAAGTGGATGACGTAGTCGGCCGCGGTGAGGTTCAAGCCGGTGCCGCCCGCCTTGAGGGAGATGAAGAAGAGCGGCGGACCGTCCGGGTTGTTGTACTCGTCCACCTTGCCCATGCGGTCCTTGGTGCGACCGTCCAGGTAGAGGTAGCGCAGGCCCTTCTTGTCCGCCTCCTGCTTCAGCAGCTCCAGCATCTCCGTGAACTGGCTGAAGACGAGCGCGCGGTGGCCTTCCGCCACCAGGTCCTCCACCAGTTGGAGGAAGCGCTCCACCTTCGCGCTGGGCGGCATCAGGGTGCCGGGCGGCATCTTGAGCAGGCGCGGATCGCAGCACACCTGACGCAGGCGCATCAGCGCGGCCAGAATCGACACGCGGCTGCGCTTGAAGCCCACCTTCTCGATGCTCTCGTGCACCTTGCGGCGGCTCTCCTCCAGCACCTCGCGATAGAGCGCGGCCTGACCGGGCTCCATCTCGCACCAGGCGACGCTCTCCGTCTTCGGCGGCAGGTCCTTGGCCACCTCCGTCTTCAGGCGACGCAGGATGAAGGGCTGGATGCGGCGGCGCAGCCGGTCCTTCGCGGTGCTGTCGTTGGCCACCTGGATGGGCTGCTCGTAGCGGTCCCCGAAGCCATCCGAGCTGCCGAGGAAACCCGGCATCAGGAAGTCGAAGATGCTCCAGAGCTCCGACAGGCGGTTCTCCAGCGGCGTACCGGTGAGCGCCAGACGCGTCTCGCTGGGGAGCGCCTTGCACGCCTGCGCGGTGGCGCTGCCCGCGTTCTTGATGTTCTGCGCCTCGTCCAGAATGACGTAGCGGAAGCCCACCTGGGACAGCTGGTCCAAATCACGGCGGACCAGCGCGTAGGACGTGAGGACCAGGTCCATGCCCTTCAGGTCCTCTGCCCGCTCCTTGCGGTCCTGACCGTGCCACACCATCGTCTTGAGGCCCGGCGTGAAGCGCTCGGCCTCGCGCTCCCAGTTGGCCAACACGCTGGTGGGCGCCACCACGAGCGACGGCTTGCGCCCCTCGTCGTTGGCCACCTTCTGCATCAGGCTGAGCGACTGGATGGTCTTACCCAGACCCATGTCGTCCGCGAGGATGCCGGACAGGCCGTGGCGGCGCAGGAACCAGAGCCAGGACAGGCCCGCCTCCTGGTAGTGGCGCAGCGTGGCCTGGAGTCCCTCGGGGACGCCCACCTTCGGCACGCCCGCCGACTCGCGCAGCTCCATCATGGCCTGCCGCGCCTTGGCCTCCACCTCGGTGAACTCCCCCAGGTCCGCCAGCAGGTCCAACGCGACGGCCTGGTGCAGCGGCAGCCGCGTGCGCGAGCGGCCCGGCAGCGCGCCGGCTTCCTCGAGCAGGTCCGCCACGCGCTTGATTTCGACGGGGTCCGCCTCCGCGAAGGTACCGTCCTTCAGGGGGACGAAGCGGCGGCCGGAGTCCAGCCACATGCGCACCGCGCCCAGGTCCACGGCCTGGTCGTCGGTGACGAACTCCGCATCCAGGTCGAACCACTGCACGCCGCTCATGCCCACGCGGATGCGCGGCTTGAGCTTGGGACGCAGGCGCACCTTGGGGGCCTGCACGCCAAAGCGCTCCCAGTCCTCGGGGAGCGAGGCCAGGCCCCGGGCCCAGAACTCAAGCGCGGTGTCGGCCGTGGCGTCGAAGACCTGCGCCTGCGGCTCGAAGCGCAGGCCCAGGTCCAGCAGCAGCTTCCCCGCGCCGCGCTCCAGCTCCTCGCGACGCCGGTACAGCTTGCGGCTGTCCCCGCCCACGCCGCTGGCGTAGCCCAGGTGCGTGGCAGTGGGGGACACCGGCACCGTCGTCTGGCCGTACTTGGCGGCCAGTTGCACCTTCACGCGCTCGGGGTTGCCCTCCAGCGTGAGCATGAAGCGAGGCTCCACGGCCTCGTCCACGTCGATGTCGTCCGCCTTCAGCGCCATGCGGAAGCGCGGCAGGTGCGCGGCGAAGAACGTCAGCACCCGGTCCAACTGCCCCGTGGGGAAGGACATGCTGGGCTCGAGCAGCCACTTGCGCAGCAGCCGCGGCGGGAAGTCCGGCTCCACCGGGTGCAGGTTCTGGCCCTGGATGACCCAGGTGCGCCGGCCCGACAGGATGATGACGTCCTTGAGCGCGTAGCTCGCGTTGTCCGGGAAGAGCAGCTCGATGCGCGCGGTGGCGCCGTCCGGGCGGGACTCCAGATGAATCTGGGGCCGTACCGGCACCTCGGTGTTGATGAGCGCCGTGCCACGGTAGATGACGCGGCGGTGGCGCAAGAGCTCCAGCGCCTCGCTCAGCTCCTCGTCGGACAGGACCAGGCGCGAGTCATAGCGGTGCTCATGGCGAGACAGCTGCATGAAGACGCGCTCGTCCGCGGGCGAGATGCGGCCCCCCGTCTGCAGCAGCCGCTTGACGTGGATGGGCCCCTTCGTCTGCGCGTCCTGCCGGCGCACGTCGATGATCCACTGCCGGGTGCTGCCGTTCCCCGTGCTGGCGGCCGTGAGGCGGTAGAAGAACTCGTAGTCGGGCTGAGAAGACAGACCGAGCCAGCTCTCCACCTTGGCCAGGGCCGGGAGGCTGACCGGGTCGCCGCTCGACGGCACCGGCTCCACATGGGGCTCGTCATCGACGACGGCTTCCTTCGGCTCGGGAGCGGCGGCGACGGGCTCGGCCGGGCGAGGCGCGGGCGGGCCGGGCGGACGGAAGCGCGCGGCGTAGATGAGCGCCGCGGCCACCACGTGCTTGCAGTGGGGGCCTTCGACGTTCCACGACGGGCAGGTACAGGTCGACGTGGCTCGGCCATTCCCCAGATGCAGGGCCGTCTGATACCGCTCACCGGACGAACCGGCGACCTGGGCGCTGATGCGGTCCCCTTCGCGATTGAGGCCGAAGACGCGGCGCGACTCCGCCACCTCTCGCCCCTGCTTGAAGGTCGTGGGTTGAACTTCGGCCTTCAGGGCACGGAGCCACTGGGTGTCCTGAGGCGGGAGGATCTCTCGGATATCGGCGGTGGATTGCACGGCTGGCACAGGCCCCAGGCTCCAAATCGCCAGGGAACCCGTTGAACTACCACAGCAACGAGGCTCCCGGTCGCGGGAAAAATCAATGCGTCCGCCAGCAGAATCCACCGCTGGCATCAAGCTGTGAGAGCATCAACCCCCGCCATGGCCCGGACCGTCCGCTTTCGCGCCTCCGATACCCGCCTGCTTCTATGGAAGGCATCCGGCACGCCGAGCCGACGCGCTGCCCCTCTCCCCAGAGGCGGTACGCCCCAATGAGGCCATTCCGCCTGACGAATGTCCCCCGCGGGCAGGGGGCCGTCTCCATGGCAACAGGGCAGGCGGCCGTCCGAGCCTCCCGCTGGAGCGCACGCCATGAACCCGCCCGTCCCGAGCCTGACCGACACCACCCTCGTCGCCGACCTGAATGCCCGGCTCCGGGACGTGCCGGACTTCCCCAAGCCCGGCATCGTCTTCAAGGACATCACCCCCGTGCTGGCGGACCCGCGCCTGTTCGGCCGCGTCATCAACGCCATGTCGGCGCCCTTCCGGGGACAGCACGTCACAAAGGTGGTGGGCGTGGAGGCCCGAGGCTTCCTGCTGGGCGCCCCCATCGCGCTGGCGCTCAACGCGGGCTTCGTGCCGGCGCGCAAGCCTGGGAAGCTGCCTCACCGCTCGGTGGTGGAGCGCTACTCGCTGGAGTACGGCTCCGACGGCGTGGAGATGCACGAGGACGCCATCCTCCAGGGGGAGCGGGTGCTCGTCGTGGATGACGTGCTGGCCACGGGAGGCACGGCGGAGGCCACCGCGAGGCTCGTGTCCCGGCTCGGCGGCGAGCTGGTGGGCTTCAGCTTCCTCCTCAGCCTGGACTTCCTCGAAGGCCCCAACCGCCTCGGGCGCGAGCGCGTGACGACGCTGCTGACCTTCTGATTGGCGCGTGCCGACCGCGAAGCGCTCCGGCATCTCCCACCGGAGCGCGACACAGCGCTCGGACGACGGCACGCCCACGGGGATGAGCGGCGAGCAACCGTCAGTCGCCTGTGAACGTCTCCCGCAGGAGTCATCCCGGGAAATCAGGGGCGGGATACTGGGCGAAACACGAATTAGTTGAGACAGCGACCCTCCGCCCGGCCGGAACGGCCCCTGCCGTGTTGCCTGCTGACATGCGGGCCGGGCCTGCGCACCCTCCAGCGAGAACCAACCAACGCTTCCACGGAGGGGACGACATGCCGGAAGTACACACTCGCGGCGGCGCCCGCATCCGCTACGACGACGCGGGTCAGGGCGAGCCCGCGCTTCTCTTCATCCCAGGGTGGTGTACCACCCGAGCGAGCTTCCAGAAGCTGATACCCCGCTGCTCCGCCTTCCGCCGAGTCCTGTCCGTGGACATACGGGGGCACGGCGAGTCCGAAGGTGGAGGCACCGACTTCGACAGCACCACGGTGCTGGAGGACCTGCTCGCGGTCGTGGAGGCCAGCGGCGCGCGGCACATCGTCCCCGTGGCCATGTCCCACGCGGGCTGGTGGGCGCTCGACCTGCGACGGTCGTTGGGCCCAGCGCGTGTGCCGCGGATGGTGCTGCTGGACTGGATTGCCACCGAGCCCACCCCGGCCTTCCTCCGCGCCGTGCGCGGACTCCAGACGGAGCGCTGGAGCAAGGTGCGAGACAGCCTGCTCCAGGGCTGGATGAAGGGGCTCGACGACGACGCCATCCGCCGCTTCGTGCGCGACGACATGGGCGCGTTCGACGAAGCCATGTGGGCCCGGGCCGGGCGGGAGATTGAAGCGGCCTACGCCCGCGAGGGCTCTCCGCTGCGAGCGCTCGCGGCGCTGGAACCCATGCCGCTCACGATGCACCTGTACGCGCGGCCGGAGTCACACGACTACCTGGCGGCGCAGGTGGACTTCGGCGTGGAGCATCCGGGCTTTCACGTGCTGAAGCTCCCCGCCACCAGCCACTTCCCGGCGTTGGAGGTGCCGGCGATGGTGGCCGCGGGCATCGAGGCGCTCGTCTCTGCGCGAGAGGTCCCCGTCCACGCGGACGCCGTTCCGGCCTGAGGCGGCGCGGGGACTACCGCAGCCCCAGGGCTTCCTTCATGCCATCGGTGCGCTCCCGGGCGCGCCGGATGGCGATGCGGTTGAGCTCGGGGTCCACGGGCAGCGGCATCCACGCCAGGTACCGGGCACTGGGGCCGCCTTCTTCGGACTTCCCGCTCGCGACGACCATCGTCCGGTGCTGGAAGGCCTCCTCCCAGGGGCCGCACCCCGACATGGAGAAGTGCTTCACGGTGTCGTCTTTCGCCTGCGTCCAGGCGATGCAGGGAAATTCGGAGCAGTCCACCGCCACCACGTCGAGCCCCATGCCGCACTCGTTGGCGGCACGGAAGGCCACGCGCTCGAAGCCCTCGGGCGTGAAGGGCTCCGGCAGTTCGGGCGCGAAGGCGAGGGGCCGTTCTTCGGGCACCGTGTCCTGCCCGGTACCGGGCTCTGCCGAAACAGGCGAGGCCGGCTCCGGGAGCCTGCGAAGCACCGCGGCTTCACGGGCCGCCTTCGGCGCAGTCACCGACGCCTCCCGCTTCGGAGCCTCCGAAGGGCGAGGTGCGGGCTGGGCTGCTGGCGCGGAAGCCTGGACGGCGGCCTCCCCGGACGGCCCCTGTGGCGTAACGGAACCGCTGCTGAACCAGACCCCGGCGGAGAATGCCAGGGCCACGACGAGCCCCAGGAGCGCGAAGCGAAGCAGTTTCATGGCCACACCTCATTCATCGAGGATGAACTTCACGGGGCGCCCCGCCGCGCCGAAGCAGTCCGCGGGCACGTCCTTGCCGGGAACGAGCGTGAGCGCCGCCCCCTGCACGCCCAGGCAGAGCCCCACCATGACGCCAGGCAGCATCATCGCGCGGCAACGGCGGGCGGTTCGTGTCATGCGCTCCACGCTAGCAGCGCCCGGAGCTCCATCCACATTCGGGCCCTCGCCCCCAGGGGCAGGTGGGATTGACGCCCTTGCCTGCCCTGTTTATAAGTTGGTCAAACAACCAATAAACACACCTCCATGCCCCGTCCATCCAACACCGAGGAGCGCCGTCAGCAGATTGTCGCGGGCCTGCTGAAGGTCATGTCGGAGCGCGGTTACGAGCGCGCTTCCGTGAGCGAAATCGCGAAGGCGGCGGGGTTGAGCCCGGGGCTGGTGCACTACCACTTCAGCGGCAAGCAGGAGATTCTCCTCACGCTGGTGGAGCAGCTCGCGGCGCAGGCGCGGCAGCGGGTGGCGACGCGGCTGGAACGGGTGAAGGGCCCGGACGCCCGCGCCCGCGTGGATGCCTTCGTGGAGGCCTTCCTCGCCACGGGCGGCGACGCGGCCCCGGCGGCCGTCGCGAGCTGGGTCACCATCAGCGCGGAGGCCATCCGGCAGCCCGAGGTGCGAGCCATCTACGAGCAGGTGGTGCGCGCCGACCTGGAGCACCTGACGTCGCTCGTCGCCGCCGTGGTGGGACGGCGCAAGGCGCCCGCGCTGGCGGCCGGGCTGTTCGCCGCCGTGCAGGGCTACTTCGTGCTCGCCGCCAGCGTCCCGGGACTGGTCCCCGCGGGCTCCGCCGCCAGCACGGTGAAGCGCATGGCCGCGGGGCTGCTGGACCCGGCCGGCGCGAAGGAGGACGCATGAGGACGGCCACGAAGCTGGGGCTCCTCTCCAGCCTCTACCTGTCACAGGGGCTTCCCTTCGGTTTCTTCACCCAGGCCCTGCCCGTACTGCTGCGCCATCAGGGCCTGTCGTTGCCTTCCATCGGACTGGCGCACCTGCTGGCGCTGCCCTGGGCGCTCAAGTTCCTCTGGGCCCCGCCCATGGACCGGCACGGTTCGGCGAGGTGGGGCCGGCGGCGCGGCTACATCCTGCCGCTGCAGTGCCTGTCGTCGGGGCTCCTTCTCGCGCTCGCCCTCCCCGAAGGCGGCCTGGACATGCGGCTGCTGATGGCCGCGGTGCTGGGCATCAACCTCCTGGCCGCCACGCAGGACGTGGCCACCGACGGGCTGGCAGTGGACCTGCTCGCGCCGGCCGAGCGCGGCTGGGGCAACGGCATCCAGGTGGCGGCCTACCGCGTCGGGATGATTCTGGGCGGAGGCGTGATGCTCGCTGTCTTCGACGCGGTGGGCTGGCGCCCCACGTTCCTCGCGTTGGGCACCCTGCTGCTCCTGGCCACCGTGCCCGTTGCCCTCTTCCGCGAGCCCCCCACCGCGCCACCACCGGCGCAGAGCCTGGGCCTGCGATGGTGGCTGAAGCGTCCGGGGGCCGGCGCGTGGCTCACGCTGCTCGTCGTCTACAAGGCGGGCGAAGCCCTGGCCACCGGGATGCTGCGCACCTTCCTGGTCGACGAGGGCCTGTCGCTGACGGCCATCGGTTGGCTGTTGGGCGGCGTGGGCTTCACCGCGGGGCTCGTGGGGGCGCTGCTGGGAGGCGGTCTGGTGGTGCGGCTCGGACGGCGACGGGCGCTGCTCGTCTTCGGAGGCATCCAGGCCGGCGCGGTGCTGCTCTACGCACTGGCGGCTCGAGGCCCCACGTCCCTGCCCCTGCTCACCCTCGTCTGCGGCGTCGAGTACGTGGCCAGCGGCATGGCCACCGCGGCCGTCTTCACCGCGATGATGGACGCCTGCCGGCCGGACCACGCCGCCACGGACTACACCGTGCAGGCGTCCCTGGTGGTGCTGGCCACGGGCGCCGCCGCCGCGCTGAGTGGCTTCAGCGCCCAGGCCCTTGGCTACGCCGGCCACTTCACGCTGGCCGCGCTCCTGTGCGCGGCGGGCACGCTGTACGCCGCCCTCACCTTCCACCCGCCCCGGAGCCTGGCCTCCGAGGCCGCTCCCGAGGTGTCGTGATGACCATCGCCGTCTACGCCGGCAGCTTCGACCCCGTCACCGCCGGCCACATGTCCGTCGTCCGGCAAGCGGCCCGCCTCTTCGGCCACGTCGTCGTGGTGGTGGCCGTCAACCCGGACAAGGAGAGCCTGCTGTCCGCCGACGAGCGCGTGGACCTCCTGCGCGAAGCCGTGGCACACCACCCCAACGTCACCGTGGCCCGCACGCAGGGGCTCATCGTCGACTTCGCGCGGGACATTGGCGCCAGCGTCCTGCTGCGCGGCGTGCGCGGTGCCACGGATGCCCAGTTCGAAACGACGCTGGCGCAGAACAACCGCGCGTTGGCGCCCGAGCTGTCCACCCTCTTCCTCCCAGCCGAAGCCCACCTGGCCGAGGTGAGCAGCAGCGGACTCAAGGCGCGCGTGGCGCGCGGCGAGGACGTTTCCGCCTTCTGTCCACCGGCCGTCGCGGCGAAACTTCGGGAGCGACTCGACCCTTCCCCCCGGAGCCTGCCTTGAGCCTGTCCTTCATCACCCTTGGCATCGGCGACGCATTCTCCGCCCTGCGCTATTCGTCCTGTTTCGCCGTGGAGGCGGAGGACCAGGTGCTGCTGGTGGATTGCCCGCATCCCATCCGGAAGATGATGCGCGAGGCGTCCGAGTCCTCCGGCGTGCCCCTGGACGCGGACCGCGTCAGCGCCGTGGCCCTCACCCACCTGCACGCGGACCACGCTTCGGGCCTGGAGAGCCTGGGCTACTTCTCCTTCTTCGTGCTGCAGCGGAAGCTGGAGGTGCTGGCCCACCCCGCCGTCGCGAACCGGCTGTGGGAAGGCAACCTGGCCGCGGGCATGGAGTGCCTCATCGAGCAGCGCGGGGAGCCCCCCAACGACAAGCACTTCGAGGACTACTTCGACCACACGCCGCTCTCCACGGAGACCGCCGTGCGGCACGGCCCCTTTCTCATCGAGAGCCGGATGACGTACCACCACGTGCCCACCACCGCGCTGCGCATCCACGCGGGGGGCCGCTGCCTGGGGTACAGCGCGGACACCGCCTTCGACGAGGGCCTCATCGACTGGCTCTCCAAGGCGGACCTCATCATCCACGAGACGAACTACGGCGTGCACACGCCCTACGAGAAGCTGGCGGCGCTGCCCGCCGAGCTGCGCGCCCGGATGCGGCTCATCCACTACCCGGATGACTTCGACACCAGCGCGAGCGTCATCGAGCCGCTCGCGCAGGGCCGGCGCTACAACGTCTGAGGCGCGAACGAGCACCCGGGAGATTCCACCCCGGGCGCCCGGCACCGTCAGGCGCTACTGCGAGAAGATGACCAGCGAGTAGGGGCCGATGGCGAACGACGCGTTGTGCGACAGGCCGTCCTTCGCGCCACTGTAGGCCACGGTGTCAATCGACGCCGTGTTGCCGAAGTCGCCCGAGTACCCGTTCCAGTCGCTGTTGAAACGCGCGTACCACATGCCCCCGCGCGGGAAGCCGATGTTGTAGCTGGGGAAGTACGTGCCGCTGAAGTTGGCGACGATGACGACGTCATCCCCAGGCCCGCCGTTCTCCCAACGGTGGTACGCAATCACCTTGCCGCTGTTGTTGACGTGGTGGACGTTGACGTTGCCGCCGCGCAGGCCGCGCGTGTTGTTGAACCAGTTGCGGCGAAGACGGATGAGGTCGCGGTACAGCGTCCGGATGCCGCTGTAGGTGCTGTTCTTGCCCCAGTCCACGGGGTCCGTGTCCTGGAAGTAGCCGTCCTCGAGGAACTCCTGGCCCTGGAAAATCATCGGGATGCCAGGCGAGGTGAAGACGACGCCCGCCGCCAGCGTGGAGCGCTTCTTGGCGGCCCAGCTGCCCGCGTTGCCCGGCCAGATCTCCTCCGGGACGCGCGCCTTGCCGTTGGCCACCTCGTCGTGGCTCTCCGAGTAGATGACGCGCGCGGTGTGCCGCCCGCTGTAGCGCTGGGTGATGGCGTTGCGCACCGCGTTCATGTCACGGCCGCTGTCGTTCGACGCGATGACCGCCGCGCGGATGGCGTGCACGAAGTCGCCGCCCCACTGCGAGTCGAAGCCCGCGCCGCCCGAGGTGTCGGACGTGGCGTCGTTGGTGATGGAGTCACCACCGCCGAAGTCCTCGGCGATGCTGATCTTCCACGGCTGCGTGGCGTTGATTTCGCGGTTGATGGAGCGGAACACGCGCCACGCGTCGGGGATGGCGGTGGTGTCGCTGCCATTCTGCGTGCGCATGTACTTGGTGGCGTCCCAGCGCAGACCGTCACCCCGGAAGGAATGGGTGAGGTTCATCATCGAGTCGCGAATGTACGCGCGGACCTCGGGGCGGCCGTAGTCCGGACGGGTGTCGCCCCACGGCGTGCTCTTGCGCCAGTCGTTGTAGAAGTACTCGCCGCCCGAGCCCAGGCAGTCGCCGCTGAAGCACCACATGGGCAGGTCGCTGGGGCCGTAGTGGTTGTGCACCACGTCGAAGATGACGCCGATGCCACGCATGTGCGCCTCGTCCACGAAGCGCTTCATGTCGTTGGGGTGCCCGTAGGCGCTCTCCGGCGCGAACGGAAAAGCGGCGTTGTAGCCCCAGGAGAAGTCACCGGCGAACTCGTACGCGGGCATGACCTTGATCATGTTCGCGCCCAGGTCCCGGATGTGGTCGAGCCTGGCAATCGCGCTGTTCCAGTTGCCAGGGCCGAAGCCGGGCGAGTCGTGGAACGTGCCGACGTGCATCTCGTAGATGATCATCTCGTTGAAGCCAGGGCTGCTGTACTGCTGCGCGTTCCACCAGTACTCGCCGTGGTCGTAGATGATGCTGGAGCCGGTGGAGTTCTCCTGCCACGCCGAGCGGGGGTCCGCCCGCCACGCGTCGCTGCCCCACTGGTTGCGGGTGATGAACTTGTACTTCTGGCCCTTCACCGCGCCCGCCACATCGCCGGAGAAGTTGCCGTTGAACTCGTTGCCCAGCTCAATCCAGGTGCCCCAGCCGTTGAAATCGCCGGAGACGAACACCCGGCTCGCCATCGGCGCCCAGACGCGGAACGTGGTGCCACCCGCATAGACGGTGGCGCCCATGCCCGGCCGCGTGGACGAGCTGAGCTGCTGGCTGATGACCGCCGTCTCTTCCGCGGAACCTCGCGGCGCTTCGAGCGCGGACTCCCCACAGCCGGCAATCACACCCGCCAGCAGGAGCGCACTCCACCTGTTGCTGTGCCTCATGGATGACAACCTCCCTTGGTCAGGGAGCGTCCTAGCAACCGGCGCAAATCCCGCGCAAACGGCTCTGCACGGAATCTGTAATTTTCCACCACAACTCAGCGCGTCAAACGTATCCACCGGCACACCTGCCCCCCTGTGTGACACGCGCGCGAAGTTGCCGGTGCTCGCCATCGACGCATGAGTGCGATACGCCCCACACGTTGCGCCCCACCCAGGGAGCGCGCTGGGGAGAGCGACGTACGATGACGAAGAAGACAGCGCTGGCTCGACGTGAGGCCCTGCTCGCGTTGGCCGCGGTCCTTGCCAGCGGATGCGCCACGAGCGCCCCCTCCCCCACGCCCGCACTGCCTTCCGGCACGGTGCGCCTGACGCTCCTTCACCTGGCGGACGTCTACCAGGTCCAGGCCGTCGAGGAAGGAAGGGGGGGCATGGCCCGCGCCGCCACGCTGCGCAAGCAGGTGCTTCGCGAGAGCCCCCACGTCCTGACGTTGATGGGGGGCGACACGCTGTCTCCGTCCGTGGAGTCGCTGGTGGAGGTGGACGGCAAGGCGCTCAAGGGGCGGCACATGGTGGACGCGTGGAATGCGTTCGGCCTGGACTACGCGGTGCTGGGCAACCACGAGTTCGACTTCGGCGACGATGTCCTGCGTGAGCGCATCCGCGAGTCCCGCTTCACGTGGCTCGGGGCCAACGTGCAGGACGCGAAGTCCGGGGGCCTCTTCGCGGGAGTCCAGGCCTCCGCGGTGCGGGAGCTGGGCGGCATCAAGCTGGGCCTCTTCGGCGTGGTGCTCCAGGAGACGAAGGCCACCACGAAGGCCGGCAAGGACACGCTCTTCGGGGACGTCTGCGAGGCGGCCCGGAGCGAGGTGGCGAAGCTGCGCGAGGCCGGCGCCCAGGTGGTGGTGGCCCTCACCCACCTGACGGCGGACCAGGACCGGGCGCTCACCCGCTGCGTCAAGGTGGACGCGGTGCTCGGGGGGCATGACCACGAGGCGCTGGAGGACCGCAGCACGGGCACGCCCATCTTCAAGGTGGCGGCGGACGCGGTGGACCTGGGCCGGCTCACGCTGGACGTGGACGCGGCGACGGCCACGGTGCGCAATGTGACGTGGCAGACGCTGCCGGTGACGCGGCAGGTGCCGGAGGATGCGGCCTTCAACGCGGCCATGCAGCCCTATGCCGCGCTGTTCAGCCAGTTGTCCGAGCACGTGGGCCGCTCCCCCGTGCCCCTGGAAGCGCGGGCCGCGCTGGTGCGCACCCAGGAGACGAACCTGGGCTCGTTCGTCGCGGATGCGTTCCGCGCGGCGGCCAGTGCTGACGTGGCGCTGGTCAACGCCGGGGCGCTGCGCGCGGACGCGGTGCTGCCCGCGGGCGGAGTCACCCGGCGGGATTTGCACGCCATCCTGCCGTACGCGGATGAGCTGGTGGTGCTGGAGGTGAAGGGGGACACGCTGCGCGCGGCGCTGGAGAACGGCGTCAGCCTCAGCCGCGAGGACTCACGGCCGGGCCGCTTTCCGCAGGTGTCCGGGCTGGAGTTCACCTTCGATTCGGACCGGCCCGCCGGCCAGCGGGTGCTGGGCGTGAAGGTGGGCGGCAGGCCGCTGGACAAGGCCGCCACGTACCGGCTGGCGACGCTGAGCTTCCTCGCCAGCGGCAAGGACGGCTACGACATGCTGCGGAACCAGCCGTCCACGCCGGCCAGGGTGACGGGTAACTCGCCCCTGGACGTGCTGGCGGAGGCGTTCCGCACCGGCACGCCGTCGCCGCATGCCCAGGCGGATGGCCGTATCTCCCGGCTCGGCACGGGCGCCCTGGCTCCCGACGCGCGTCAGCCGCCCGCGCCGCTGAAGTAGGACGGGGCGCGGCGCTCAAGGCGCCGTCCAGCCTCGCACGCGGTACACCACACGCCCCGCCAGCTCGCGCAGGGCGTCGGTGCTCAGGTTGAGGGCCCCCGACCTCGGCAGCCAGCTCATGCGCCGCAGCGGCGTGTTCGACGCTCGCGAGTCCACCGGCAACAGGTCCGGACGCAGCCCCACCGCCGCGAAGCAACCCGCGGCGCGCGGCATGTGCGCGGCGCTCGTCACCAGCAGCAGGGACTTCCACCCTCGCTCCTGGATGATGCGCGCGGACTCCACCGCGTTCTCCCGTGTATTTCGGCTGCGCCCTTCCGTGACGATGCGCTCCCGCGGAATCCCCCACTGCTGGAGCTGCCGGAGCAGCACGTCCGCCTCCACCACCGCCTCGGGCCTCGGGTCCAGCGAACCGCCGGAGATGAGCACCTGCCGAGCCCGGCCCTCGCGCAGCAGCTCGAAGCCCCGCAGCACCCGCTCCGCCGCCGCGCTGTACTCCGGCACGCCGGTGCGCTCCGTGGCGGCCGGATCCAACCCGCCGCCCAGGACGATGACGGCGTCATACGTGGCCCCCGGCTGGAAGGACCGCACCGCCCCCGCCTCCGTCGCCCGCATCAGCCCCATGGCCACCGGCTCGATGGAGAAGGCGTACAGCACCACTCCGCCCAGCACACTCAGCACCCGCGACAGCCGCTCACGTCGCCGCCGCAGCCCCCAGGCCACCAGCCACAGCAGCAGCGCCCAGGAGAGCGGCGCCAGCAGCAGGTCCAGCACCTTCGACAGGAAGAGGAACACGGCGCGCGGCGCCTTTCAGCGCTCGCCCCAGTGGAGCTTCTGCCGGAGGATGGAGAAGTAGGCCACCTTCGGGTTGCGCACCAGGTTCACCCGGTTGGGCGAGCGCACCACCTCGATGCAGTCCCCACCCTGGAGCCCGTGGCCCGTCTGCCCGTCGATGGTCAGGTACGTGTCCGCCGTCTCACTGCGCAGCGTCACCCGGATGGTCCGGTCCGCCGGCACGACGATGGAGCGCTGCGTGAGGGCGTGCGAACAGATGGGCGACAGCACCGTGCAGTCCACCGACGGGTGGACGATGGGCCCACCCGCCGACAGCGAGTACGCCGTGGAGCCGGTGGGCGTGGCCAGGATGACGCCGTCCGACTTGTAGGTGGTGATGGGCACCCCGTCGATGGCCGTCTCGTGGTCGGCGATGCGCGCCAGCGCGCCCTTGTTGATGACCACGTCGTTGAGGACCTCGTCCTCGATGAGCACCCTGCCCCCGCGCAGCAGGCGGCAGGTGAGCTTCATCCGGGAGTCCACCTGGAAGCGCCCCGCGAGCACCTGCTCCAGCATGGGGTACAGCTCTTCCACCGGGACTTCCGTCATGAAGCCCAGGCTGCCCAGGTTGACGCCCAGAATCGGAACCCCGCGGCCGCCGAGCAGGCGCGCCGCGTAGATGAGCGTGCCGTCACCGCCCAGCACCACCATCAGGTCCGCCCGGGTCACCAGCTCCCGGTCATCCACCCGCGGCCAGCCCAGCTCATGGGCCAGCGTGCGGTCCGCCAGCACCGACAGGTGGGGGTACCGCTCACGGATTTGAGCCGCGAGCGCCACCGCCTCGGGCTTGTCCCTCTTCGCGACGATTGCCAGGGTCTGCACGCAACCCCGCCTTGTAGTCCAGGAGGGCCCCGGGCGCGCATGGGAAATGCCCGGGTGCCCGCCGGCCGACATCCGTCAGGACGCGGCTTCCAGCGCCTCGCCGTCGTCCTGGGAGACCACGCGGGGCTTCATGGACCGGCCGGCCACCTCGTACTGCTTGAGCAGACGACGGAAGTTGGAGCGGTCCACACCCGCCGCGCGCGCGGCGCTGGAGACGTTCTGGTTGTTCTTCTCCAGCAGGGCGGACAGGTAGCGGCGCTCGAAGGCACGCATCGCCAGGCGCTTGGCCTGGGCGTACGGCAGGTGTGCCAGGCTGAACACCTCCACGGTGGAGTCCGGCTGCGGCGCGGACTGGAAGCCCGGCGGCAGGTCCTCCACGTCGATGACCTCGTTGCCCGTCAGCACCACCGCGCGCTCGATGACGTTCTCCAGCTCGCGCACGTTGCCCGTCCACCGGTTGCAGGTGAGGGCTTCCATGGCGCGCGGGGAGATGCCCGTCACCTTCTTGTCCGCCTTGGAGGCGTAGAGCTTGAGGAAGTGGTGCGCCAGCAGGGGCACGTCCTCGGGCCTGTCACGCAGGGGCGGCAGGTCGATGGTGATGACGTTGAGGCGGTAGAAGAGGTCCTCGCGGAACTTGCCCTGCTCCTTGGCGCGGGACAGGTCCACGTGGGTGGCGGCGATGACGCGCACGTCCACCTTCACCGGCTCGTTGGCGCCCACGCGCTTGACTTCACCCTCCTGGAGCACGCGCAGCAGGCGGACCTGGGTGGCCGGGGGCACGTCGCCAATTTCGTCCAGGAAGATGGTGCCGCCGTCAGCCGCCTCGAAGAGGCCCTTCTTGTTGCCGGTGGCGCCGGTGAAGCTGCCCTTGACGTGACCGAAGAGCTCGCTCTCCAGCAGCGTCTCCGTCAGCGCCGAACAGTTGACCGCCACGAAGGGCTTGTCCTTGCGCGCGCTGCGGTAGTGGATGGCGCGGGCCACCAGCTCCTTGCCCGTGCCGCTCTCCCCCTGGATGAGCACCGTGGCGGTGGAGTGGCTCACCGTCTCCACCAGCTTGAAGACGGAGCGCATCTGCGTGGACTGCCCGATGAGGTCCTCGAACTGGCTGCGGGCCGTGAGGGCCTCCTCCAGCGCGCGGGTGCGGTCCTTGAGCGCCTTGCGCTCGGCCGCCTTGGCCACCGTGAGGCTGACCTCGTCGATGTTCTCGAAGGGCTTGGTGAGGTAGTCGTACGCCCCCGCCTTCACCGCCTCCACCGCCGTCTCCACGGTGGCGAAGGCCGTCATCATGATGACCTCCACGTCCGGGCGGTCGGCCTTGATGCCGCGCAGCAGGTCCATGCCGGACAGGTTGGGCATCTTGATGTCGAGGACGACCACGTCGATGGTCGGATCCTTCGCGGCCGCCAGGCCCTCCACCGCGTCGTCAATGGCCACCACCGGGTGGCCCTCGCGCTGGAGAATCTGCGTCACGGCCTTGAGGACGACGGAGTCGTCATCCACGACGAGGACTTTGGCGCGCTTGACTTGGTTCACGGCAACCTCTCGAGCTGCAGGGGGATGGGCAGAAAAACGGTGAAGCAGGAGCCTTCACCGACCTGGGTGTCCACGTGGAAGCTGCCCCCGTGGTCCTGGACGATGCGGTAGGCAATGGAGAGCCCCAGGCCGGTGCCTTCACCCGGGGCCTTGGTGGTGAACGACGGCTCGAAGATGCGAGGCAGGTACTTCTCCTCGATACCCGTGCCGGTGTCCGTCACCGCGAAGAAGCAGCGGTCGCCTTCGCGACCCGTCACCAGCTTCAGCTTGCCCTCACGCGTGGGCAGCGACTGGAGACCGTTCTGCAGCAGGTTGAGCACCACCTGCGCGAGCTGACCGGGGTCGCCGTACACCTTGGGCAGGCCCTCCGCGAGCCCCAGCGCCAGCTCCACCGTGGGCATGGACTTGAGCTGCGCGCGGAACAGCACCGCCGCGTCCTCCACGCACTTGGACAAGTCGAAGGGCCGCCGGTCCTCCACGCGGCTGTGACGGCTGAACTTGAGGAGGCTCTCCACGATGCGCTTGCAGCGCAGCGCGCTCTCCTCGATGAGGCCCAGCGACTCCAGGTCCGCCTCGCTGCGGCCCGCGTCGCGCGACATCAACTGCGCGAAGGCGAGGATGCCGCCCAGCGGGTTGTTGATTTCGTGCGCCACCCCGCCGGCGAGCTGGCCCACCGCGGCCATCTTCTCCGTCTCGATGAGCCGCCGCGTCATCGACTGCTCCTCGGTGACGTCCCGGTAGGTGCAGACGACGCGCTCATCCCCCGCCATGGGGTAGGCGGCCACCACGAAGGTGCGGCCGCCCTGGCGGACCTCACCGCGCGCGCCCTTGCCGCTCTCCACCGCCGCCGGCAGCGGGCAGCCCGTGCACGGCTCGTTGCGGCCGAAGAGGTAGCGGTAGCACGTGGTGTCGGAGGGAATCTCCTCGATGGAGCGCCCCGCCACGTCCGCGTACGCCAGGTTCGCCCGCCGCACCGCGAAGTCCCGCGCGCGCACCACGCACAGCGGCGTCTCCATGCAGTCGAAGGACAGCTCCCACTCGCGCTTGGCCTGGCTCAGCATGCGCGTGCGCTGGGCGACGCGCTCCTCCAGGTCCGCGTTGAGCAGCTTCAGCTCCGCGTTCTGCGCCTGCGTCACCGTGTAGAGCCGCTCGTTCTCCGCCTGGAGCGCGTACTGCTCGAAGGCGCTCTTCACCGTCAACACCAGGTGGCTGTCGTTCCAGGGCTTGGAGATGAAGCGGAAGATTTCCGACCGGTTGATGGCCTCTTCGATGGCCTGCTGGTCCGCCTGGCCCGTCAGCATGATGCGCTGGGCCCGCGGCTCCTGCTGCTTCACCCGGGTAAGGAAATCGACGCCATTCATCCCCGGCATGCGGAAATCGGAGATGACCACCTCGGGGTGGAAGGCCTCCACCGCCCGCAGGCCCTGCTCGGCATCCGTCGCCGTCTCGATGTCCCAGTCGCCGCGGCGCAGCACTCGGCGGATGGACTTGAGGATGTTCTCCTCGTCATCCACCAGGAGCAGCCGCCCGCGTGGCGATTCGGCCTGCTGACCGTGGACATATGCGGCTTGAGAACCCATGAATTGTTTCCGCCCCTAGACAAGTGCAATGGCCCTGCCAGCAGAAACTCCCTGCCCAACAGTCTGGAATCACGGGCCTTGACATTTCCATGGCGCGAAAAAACACCGGGTCTAATTAGACCCATCCCCACCAAATGGGTCAATACGGACCCCGGGTCTTTGACCCGGGCTAGGTTCCGAGCGGACCGACCGGGAGCTGGGGATGTAGGCAGATGCGATCCCTGCCGTCCCGTTTGGCCTGGTAGAGGGCCTCGTCGGCCGTCAGGAGCAGCTGCTCCGGGGTGAGGACGGTGCGGTGGGGGAAGCTGGAAACCCCCAATGACGCGGTGACTTGCAGGCTGTCCGACACCTCCAGCCGCAGGGCGCGCAGCTCGCGGCGGACGCGCTCGGCGACAGTGAGCGCCCCGGTGAGGTGGGTGCGGGGCAGCAGCACCGCGAACTCCTCGCCGCCATAGCGGGCCACCAGGTCCGTCTCGCGCACGCCCCGGGTGAGCGCGGCGGCCACCTCGCGCAGCACGCCGTCGCCCGCGGAGTGGCCGTACTTGTCGTTGATTTCCTTGAAGTAATCCAAGTCCAGCAGGATGAGCGACAGGGAGTCGTCATAACGCTGGGCGCGGCGGAACTCCTCCCTCAGCCGCTCCTGGAAATGCCGGTGGTTGTGGAGGCCCGTGAGGCCGTCCGTCGACGACAGCCGCTGGAGCTCGCTCACCTGGGCGGCGAGCGACTCCATCCGGGCCTGCGCGGCCAGGGCGCGATGCACCCGGGCCACCAGCTCATCCGGCGTCCATGGGTCTAGAACGACCTCAGCGCCGCGGCGCAGGGCCTCCAGCCAGAGACCTCTGGGGTCGGGAGGGGCCAGGAGCACCACGGGGGGCCCCATCGGGCCTTCCGCGGGAATCAGGCGTTCGAGCAACCCCACGCTGGCCTGGGCGTCCTCGCCCGGGCAGAGCACCACCAGCGATACCTCCCGCGCCAACCTCGGCACCTCCGGGCCGTGGGCGGTGATTCGGAGGGCGAAATCCTCCGGGCCCAGCGCACGGGCCAACCGAGGCAACGTCGACTGCGAGTCGTCCACTACCAGCAGGGTGAAGGGCCTGGAGTTCACAGTGTCCCCGCAAAATGGTAATTTCACGGTATCATAGGCGTGCGACGATATGCGACCCCTGCAATTGGATAAAAACCGGATTCTCTGGTAGCGAGCCGCCAACTTCGCAGGTCCGTCCGCCGAGGTCCCTCGTGGCCCAATACCCCAGCATCAGCCTGTTCTTCCCCGCCTGGAACGAAGAGGACTACGTCGAGCGCGCCGTCAGCCGGGCGCTGGAGGTCCTCCCCGCCCTGACGGACGACTTCGAAATCATCGTCGTCAACGACGCGTCCACGGACCGCACCCGTGAGGTCTGCGAGGCGCTGGCCCAGAAGGTTCCCCAACTGCGTGTCATCCACCACCCCGTGAATCTGAAGCTGGGTGGCGCCATGCGCACCGGGCTGGCGGCCTCGACGAAGGACATCGTCGTGTACTCCGATGTGGACCTGCCCTGGGACATGCGCGAGCTGGAGCGGGCGCTGCACCTGATGTCGTACCTGGAGGCGGACATGATTTGCGCCTTCCGGTTCGACCGCACGAGCGAGGGCCCCAAGCGCATCATCTACTCGTTCGTCTACAACATGCTCATCCGGTCGCTGTTCGACATCCAGATCAAGGACGTCAACTTCAGCTTCAAGGTGATGCACCGCCGCGTGCTGGAGGCCATGGAGCTGCACAGCCAGGGCTCGTTCATCGACGCGGAGCTGGTGGTGAAGGCCATCCGCCAGGGCTTCCGCGTGTTCCAGATGGGCGTGGACTACTTCCCGCGCACGCGCGGCGTGTCCACGCTGGCCTCGCCCTCCGTCATCACGAAGATGGTGCGGGAGCTGGTGAAGCTCTATCCGAAGATGCGCGCGCCGCAGCCGCCAGTGCACCCGGTGCGCTTGCCGCCTTCCGTGCAGCAGCTCCACGCGGTGCCGCCGGGCCGTACGGCGCGAGGCTGAGCCCCGAATGACGCGCCCCCTCACGCGCCTGGTGGTGAACGCGGACGACCTGGGGCTCCATGCCTCGCTGGACGCGGGCATCCTCCGCGCGCACCGCGATGGCATCGTCACCAGCGCCACGCTGCTGGCCACGGGCCCCACCGCGCCCGAGGCCGCCGCCCGCGCGAAGGAGGCACGGCTCGCGGTGGGCCTCCACCTGGCGCTCTCCACGCGGCTGCCTCCCGCGGCGCCCGCGCACGAGGTGCCCACGGTGGCCCCAGAGGGCCGGTTGCGTGGCAGCTGGGCCGACTTCGCTCGCGCCTGGCTCACCGGCCAGGTGCGCCGGGACGAGCTGGCGCGCGAGCTCTCCGCTCAGCTTCAGCGGGCCCGCGCCCTGGGCGTGACGGTGGACCACCTGGACGGGCACCAGCACCTGCACCTGCTGCCCGGTGTACGTCCTCTGGTTGAGTCCCTGGCCGCGCGCGAAGGGCTGCCCCTGCGCTGGCCGGACGCCCTCCCTCGCCCGCGCTGGCTGAAGGCGCCGGGCCCCGCGCTGAAGGCCACGGTGCTGGCCGTGCTCGCGCGCGCCGCGCCTCGGGCCCCCAAGGGCGTGCGCCGGGTGAGCGCGGGCGGCGTCTTCGAAGCGGGGATGCTGGACGAAACCGCCCTGCTCGCGGTGGTGGACGCGCTGCCCGCGGGCGACTTCGAGCTGGGCTGTCACCCGGGTGAAGGCACGCCGCACGTCCCCGAGGACCCGGCGTGGCGCTACGGCTGGCAGGCGGAGCTGGCCGCCCTCACCAGCGCGCGCGTGAAGGCGCGGCTACAAGAACGCGGCATCGAGCTTCACAGCTACGGGACGCTGTTCTCCGCCACGTAGAGGACGTGCGGCGTGGTGTAGCCCTGCCCCAGGTCCACCACCTCGCGCACCGCGAAGCCCGCGTCCTTCAGGTAGCGCGTCATCTCGGCTCGAGGCTTCAGCGCCATGCCGCCGCTGGCCTTCGTGCGGCCCAGCAGCGACACCATCACCCACTCCTGCGCCAGCGCCTTGCGGTGCTTCCAGGAGCCGTCACCCTCCACCTCCTTGAGCAGCAGCCGCCCGCCGGGCTTCAGCAGGCCCCGCACGGTGGAGAGGAAGCCGGACCACTTCGACTCCGGCAGCAGGTACAGCACGTCGCACACCACCGCCGCGTCGAAGCGCCCGGAAGCGCCCCGGGCCAGTGTCTCCTCCACGGTGCCTTCCTCGATGCGCACGTTGGGCTGGCCCGCGAGCGCTCGCCGTGCCCAGGCCACCTTGCGCGAATCCGGGTCCACGCCGTGCACGGTGCGGCCTGGGTCCTCCAGGGCCAGCAGCGCGGACAGCAAGCCGTGCCCACAGCCAATGTCCGCCACGGCGCCCACGGGCGTGCGCGCGGCCATGGCCAGCAGCGGCGCGGAGAAGGCCCGCGCGTGGACGTGGAAGCGCTCGGCGACGGGCAGCCCGTCGTAGCGAAGGAGGGCCTGTTCGAGGAGGTCACTCATGAGACGTAGTAGTCCGCGCCGAAGGCCCACGAGAGGACGAGCAGCGACGCGGCGCCCACCGCCAGCGCCCCGCGCAGCAGCAAGGGCCGCTCGCGCAGGAGCATCGCCGCGGTGAGGAAGACGGGGAAGGCGGACAGCAGGTAGCGCCCCATGCCCATGAAGTCCTTGGTGGACCACGCGGGCAACCCGACGATGGCCAGCACGTAGACGGCGTAGCCCCACCCCAGCAGCTTGCGCGTAGGCCACACCAGCGCCAGCGCCAGCAACGAGAAGAAGGCGTGCGCGGCCAGCCGGAAGGCCTCGCGCTTGTCCTGCGGCGCCAGTACGACGCGCTCGAACCAGCTCACCTTCAGCCACGTGTGCCAGCCCGGAATCTGCTCCCAGCCGGGCGAGCCCTGCACCTTCACGAAGGCCACCGGGTCACCGAACTGGTGCCACAGGAAGAGCATGTACGCGCCGAAGCCCAGGCCCGACAGCACTGGCAGGAAGTCCACCGCGCTCCACTTCTCGCCACGCGCGTGCTTCCACTCCAGGCGGCGCACCAGCAGGCCCAGCACCACCGCGGGCGCCACGGGCCGGGCCGCAGTGGCCACCGCCGCGACGAGGACGGCGGGCCCCAGGTGCCCGCGCTCCAGCAGCAGGAAGGCCGCCACCACCAGCAGGACGAACAGCGCGTCCGAATACATGGCGCCGTAGAAGTAGAGCGTGAAGGGGTAGCAGGCCATCAGCAGCCCGGCCTTCAGCGCCGTGTCCTCGTCCGTCAGCTTGCGCGCCCAGACGGTGAAGAGCATCAACGCCAGCGGGCCGCACAGCAGCGTGATGAGCACGCCGGACTGGTACACATTGGGCCCCAGCGACTCCACCGCGCGGATGAGCAGCGGGTACAGCGGGAAGAACGCCACCGAGCTCTGCTGGCCCGGGACGAACTGGTAGCCCTCCTGGGCAATCCGCATGTACCAGCTGGAATCCCAGGCCACCCAGCCCATGGTGAAGTACTCGTCGAGCCGGACGACGGGGTTGTTGGGGTCCTTGTGGAAGAAGCGCCAGGCCCCGGCGGTGGCGGCGGCGCCACAGGCCACGACGGCCGACAGGACGACGAGGACGATGGTGCGGGACGCGGAGCGTGCCATGGAGCCCGGGAGGCTCGGGCCAGAGACGGCCTCCGGTCAAGCCCGGGAGCCGCTGATACGCGGGACTCCCGGGTGCAGTCACTGGAATGACTCAGCGCGGGTAGAACGTCTTGCCCGCCTTCACCATCTCCACCAGGTGCGGCGCGGGGGCGAAACGCTCCCCGAGCTTGTCGTGGTAGTGCTCCAGCTTGCGCAGCACCTCGGCGGGGCCGCGGCTGTCCACGTAGTGGAAGGGGCCCCCCAGGAAGGGCGGGAAGCCCAAGCCGAAGATGGCGCCCACGTCGCCGTCACGCGCGCTGCGGAGGATGCCCTCGCCCAGGCAGCGGATGGCCTCGTTGACCATCTGCAGCACCACGCGCTCCGCCATCTCCGCGCGGTCGAAGGAGCGGCGCTCCGTGCCGTGCGGCAGCAGGGCGTAGATGGAGCTGTCCACCTCCTGCTTCTTCCCGTCCTCGTACAGGTAGAAGCCCTTCTGCGTCTTGCGGCCCAGGCGGCCGTCGGCCACCACCTTCTCCAGGGCCTTGGGCGCCGCCATGCGCTTGCCGAAGGCGGCCTCCATGATGGGGCCCACCTTCTGCGCCACGTCGATGCCCACCTCGTCCAGGAGGGTAATCGGGCCCACGGGGAAGCCGAACTCGACCAGCGCCCTGTCCAGCTCCGCGATGTCCGCGCCTTCCGCCAGCAGGTACGCCGCCTCGTTCATGTACGGGGCGAGGATGCGCGAGGTGTAGAAGCCCGGCCCGTCGTTGACGACGATGACCGTCTTGCCCTGCTTGCGCCCCACCTCCACGCAGGTGGCCGTCACCCAGTCCGCGGTGCCCGCGTGGGTGATGATCTCCAGCAGCGGCATCTTGTGGACCGGGCTGAAGTAATGCATGCCAATGACTTGCGCCGGCCGGCGGCTGCCCTTGGCCAGCTCCGTAATCGGGATGCTGGAGGTGTTGGACGCGAAGATGGTCTGGTCGCCGGTGACGGCCTCCACCTCCGCGATGATGCGGTGCTTGAGCTTGAGGTCCTCGAACACCGCCTCGATGACCAGGTCCGCGGACTTGAAGCCGCTGTAGTCCGTGCCCGCCGTCACCAGGGCCGACTTCGCCGTGGCCTCGCGGCGTGTGAGTGAGCGCCGCTTCACGCGCTCATCCAGGATGGACTGCACCTGCTTCATGGCCCGGCCCACGCCCGCGTCGTCCTTGTCCTTCACGCGCACGGGCACGCCCTGGAGCACGCTGGTGACATAGGCGA
This sequence comes from Myxococcus sp. AB036A, assembly GCF_006547355.1. Classification (NCBI taxonomy): domain Bacteria; kingdom Pseudomonadati; phylum Myxococcota; class Myxococcia; order Myxococcales; family Myxococcaceae; genus Myxococcus; species Myxococcus sp. AB036A. The sequence goes on from NZ_VHLC01000026.1 coordinate 29,746, forward strand.
TGCCGCCGCCCATCAGCCCGCCGCCCAGCACCGCCACCTTCTTCACCTCGCGCGGCTTCGCGTCGGGGTTGGAGGTGCCGTTCTCCTTCTTCAGCGCCGTGGTGGCGAAGAAAATCTCCACCAGCCGCTTGGAGACGTCCGACACCACCAGCTCGCCAAAGGCCTTCGCTTCCGCCTCCTGGCCCGCCTTGTGCCCGGACTCCAGGCCCACGCGCACGACCTGGAGCGCCTTCTCCGGCGCGGGGAACTTGCCGCGCGTCTTCTTCAGGAGCTGCTTGCGCGCCTGGTCGAAGAGGACCTTGCGGCCCAGCGGGTTGTCCTCCAGCGCCACCTCCGCCCACAGCTCCTTGTTGGCCAAGCCCTGGATGAAGCCCGCCAGCCCCTTCGCCTTGCCGTTCGCGGCCACGCCCTTGAAGCCCTGACCGTGACGGCGGTCCACCTTCAGCTTGCCTTCGGCCAGCTCCTTCGCGCGCCGCACCGCGACGGCGCGGAGGATGGGCGTCGGTACCACTTCATCCACCACGCCCAGCTTCTTCGCCTTCGCGGGCTTGAGGCTCTTGCCGGTGAGGATGAGGTCCAGCGCCGCCTGCACGCCAATCAGCGCCGGCAGCCGCTGCGTGCCGCCCGCGCCCGGAATCAGGCCCAGCTGCACCTCCGGCAGCCCCAGCGACGTCTTCGGGCTGTCGGTGGCGATGCGGTAGTCACACGCCAGCGCCCACTCCAGGCCGCCGCCCAGACATGCGCCGTGGATGGCCGCGACGACGGGCTTGGGGAAGTCGGCCAGCTTGTCGAAGCCCTCCTGCCCGTTGCGGCTGATGGCGGTGGCCTCCTCCGCCGTCTTGATGGTCTGCAGGAAGTCGATTTTCGCCCCGGCGACGAACGAGTCCTTCTTGCCGGACGTGAAGACGACGGCCTTCACCTCGGGCTCGCGCTCCGCGCGCGCCATGACGCGCAGGAAGGCCTCGCCCGTCTCCGGCGACAGCGTGTTCACCGGCGAGTCCGGCAGGTCGAAGGTGATGACGGCGACGCCGTCCTCCACCCGGTACGAGAAGCCCTGCTTCACCTCGAGCTCTTCCGCCTTGGTGGCCATCACGCACGCTCCAGGATGACGACTGCGCCCAGGCCGCCCGCCGCGCAGACGGTGCACATCGCCGTGTTCTTGTTCCGACGCTTCAGCTCATTGAGGGCCTGGGTGACGATGCGCGCCCCCGTTGCCCCGAAGGGATGACCGATGGCGATGGAGCCACCCGTCACGTTCAGCCGCTCCCGGTCGATTTCGCCCACCGGTGCGCTCCAGCCCGCCTTCTTCGCGAAGGCCGGGGACGCCAGCGCCTGGATGTTGCTGGCCACCTGCGCGGCGAAGGCCTCGTGCATCTCCACCAGGTCGATGTCCGCCAGCGTCATGCCCGCGCGCTTGAGCGCCGTGGGCACCGCGTAGGCCGGGCCCTGGAGCAGCTGGTCGCCCGGGTCCGTGGCCGCGTAGGCGTGGCTGCGCAGGAAGCCCAGCGGCTCGTAGCCCAGCGCGCGCGCCTTCTCCTCGCTCATCAGCAGCAGCGCCGCGGCGCCGTCCGTCAGCGGCGACGCGTTGCCCGCCGTAATCGTGCCGTACTTGCGGTCGAACGCCGGCTTGAGCTGCCCCAGCGCCTCCATGCTGGAGTCCTCACGGACGATGTTGTCGCGCTCCGCCGTCTTGTCGAACTTCGGCGGCACGACGACGTGCATGACCTCGTTGTCGAACAGGCCGTCCTTCCACGCCTTGGCCGCGTTGCGGTGCGAGTTGAAGGCGATGCGGTCCTGCTCCTCGCGGGAGATGCCGTTCTCCTTGGCCATCTTCTCCGCGCTCTCCCCCATCGTCATGCCGGTGGAGTACTCGGCGATGGCCGGGGGCACCGGCAGCAAATCCTTGGCCTTGAGACGCTGGAAGGGCTTGAGCTTGTCCGGCAGCGAGCGCCCCTTGGACGCCGCCACCAGCGCGTGGGCCAGCGGCCGGCTGGTGAAGATGGGCGCGTCCGACATGGACTCGGTGCCACCGGCGATGATGACGTCCGCCTCGCCCGTGGCAATCGCGTTGGCCGCCGTCGTCATCGCCTGGATGGACGTGGCGCACGCGCGCGACACCGTGAAGGCATCAATCTTCTTCGGCAGCCCCGCCGCGATGACGACCTCGCGGGCAATGGACGGGGCCGTCAACGTGGGGATGACCTGGCCGAACACCACCTGGTCGATGACGTTCGGGTCCAGGTCCGTCTTCTGGACCAGCTCCTGGACCACCAGGCGGCCCAAATCCAGCGCCGTCAGCCCTGAGAAGACGGAGCCCGCCTTGACGAACGGGGTCCGTAGGCCGCGGACGATGGCCACCCTTCGGGGGCCGTTGCGCTTCTCGCTTGCCATGTGTGCCACACCTCCAGCGAAGTCGGGAGGTGGGCATCTAACGAGCGGCGATGCGCCGCGTCAATCGTCCGTTGATTCAAAAATCAATCGGTGGACACTCCCCCCGGGGCGACTGTCCGCCCCGGGGAAGGCGCCCCTAGGCGCCCAGCGTACCCTGGCGCAGGGCCACGCCGTGGCGGTGGACGGCGTCCACCAGGAACTTCGCGGCGTCGGGGTCCGTGGGCGGGAGGATGCCGTGGCCCAGGTTGAAGATGTGCCCTTCGGGGCCCGCGCGGCGGAGGATGTCCTTCACGCGGCCGTCCAGCTCCTCTCGGGGGAGGAACAGGTGCAGCGGGTCCAGGTTGCCCTGCACCGCCACGTCCGGCCCCAGCACCTTCCGGCCCTGGTCCATGGGCAGCGTCCAGTCCAGGCCCACCACGTCCGCGCCGGTGCTCTTGAGCAGCGGCAGGTGCGAGGACATGCCCACGCCGAACACGATGACGGGCACGCCGGTGGCCTTCAGCTCGGACACCATGCGCTTGAGGTAGGGAATACAGAAGCGCTCGTAGTCCCAGGGCGACAGCGCGCCGCCCCACGAGTCGAAAATCTGGACGATGCTCGCGCCCGCCTCCACCTGCATCTTCAAGTAGGGGATGAGCGTGTCGGTGAGCTTGCCGAAGAGGCGGTGCGCCAGCTCGGGCTGCTCGAACATCAGCCGCTTGATGAGGATGTAGCTCTTGGAGCCGCCCCCCTCCACCATGTACGCGGCCAGGGTGAAGGGCGCGCCCGCGAAGCCGATGACGGGCACGGAGTCATTGAGTGCCTTGCGCGTGCGGCGGATGGCCTCGGCCACGAAGCCGGTGCCCTCCACCGGGTCCGGCACGCCCAGCTTGTCGATGTCCGCCGCGGAGCGCACGGGGTCGGGGAAGTGCGGCCCCTTGTCCCCCAGCTCCAGGGTGATGCCCATGGCCTCCACGGGGATGAGGATGTCCGAGAAGATGATGGCCGCGTCCACTCCCAGGCGCGTCACCGGCTGGACGGTGACTTCCGCGGCCAGGTCCGGGTGCTTGCACAGGTCCAGGAAGGCGATGTTCCCGCGGATGGCCCGGTACTCGGGCAGGTAGCGGCCCGCCTGGCGCATCAGCCATACCGGCGTCGTGTCTGTGGGCTGGCGGCGCGCCGCGCGGAGGAGTCGGTCGTTCACTTCGAACCTCGGAGTGGGCCCCGCGCCAGGCGGGGCGAAATGAAACAGGTGCGGTCAGCGCTGGCTCCACGCCAGCGTCTGGCGCAGCGGCCCGGTGCCTTCGTCCACGAACAGCAGACGATTGGCGCCGTCCTCCCAGTCAAAAGTGCCCTGGGAGCCGCCGCGCAAGAGCTTGTACTCGAAGACGGCGCCCACGGGCAGCGACAGCGAGAAGCCGTCGGGCCCTGGACGAAGCGAGCGCTCGGGCTTCCACCCGCCCATCTCCGGCCCGCTGCCCACCAACCGCACCGACGGGTCACCCACGGCCAGCTCCACCTGGCGCCGCGTGCCCAGCCCCCGCCACCGCAGACCCGCGAGCTTCGCCGCCGTGGCAAAGCCGCCCGCCGCCTGGGGCTTCAGCCGCGCCAGGGCCACCTCGCCGGCGGGCACGCGCATGAAGCCCGCGCCCCCGGCGGCCAGCGGCGGCGCCAGGGCCAGTGGCTCCAGCTTCGCGCCGGCCAGCCCGTCAGGCAGCGGCACGTCCACGGCGCTGTTACGGGTATTCACGGCGATGACGACGGCCTCGTCGGCGGTGACGCGGGCGTAGGCGAAGAGGTCCTCCCGGGCGGCGAGCATCAACGTCTCGCCACGCTGGAGGGCCTCACTGCCTCGACGCAACGCCAGCAGCCCGCCAATCCACGACCGCAGCGGGTGGTTCGTGAAGCGCATGTCGCCCCGGTTCTCCGGCTCCTTCGCGCCCGTCAGGCCCTCCTCGGTGCCGTAGGTGAGCGCCGGCACGCCGCGCGCGGTGAGCTGCACCGCCAGCGCCCGCTTCACCCGCTCCACGTCACCACCGCACTCACTCATCACCCGGGGCAGGTCGTGGTTGTCCACCATCGTCACGAGCGAGCCCGGCGCCGGATAGAGCCGGTCGTTGAAGAGGATGGCGCCCAGGTGCGACGGGGAGCGGTCCCTGCAGAAGACGTCCACCAGCGCGAAGGCCAGCGGAAAGTCGAACATCGTCCCGAAGCGGCCTTCCTTCATCGTGTTCGACAGCAGCACCGGGTCGCCGTCCAGCATCTCCCCCAACAGCAGGAAGTCCGGCCCCGCGTGCTGGCGCAAGTCGTCGTTGTAGCGAGCCCAGAAGGAGGTGGGCATGTGCTTCACCGCGTCCAGCCGGAAGCCCGCGGGCTGGAGCACGTCCACCCACCGGCGCGAATGCGCCAGCAGGTGCGCGTACACGTCTTCCCTCTCCACGGCGAGGTCCGGCAGGCCGTGCACGTCTCCCATCACCAGCTCGCGTGAATCGTCCCAGTCCTTGATGGGCCCCAGGCCGTGAAACCAGTCGGGCCGCTCACGCGACAGGCGCGTCTCCGGCCCCACGTGGTTGAGCACCACGTCCAGCACCAGCCGCATGTCCCGGCGGCGCAACTCCGCCGCCAGCGTCTTCAGCAGGGCCTCGTCTCCGAAGCGCGGCTCCACCCGGCCGAAGTCCTCCACCCAGTAACCGTGGAAGGCGCCGTACCCATGGAACTTGTCGGTGCGCATCTGGAAGACGGGTGAAAGCCACACCGTGCGGACACCGAGCTGCTGCAGCCCGTCCAGTCGGTCAATGACACCTTGCAGGTCTCCGCCGTGAAAGGCCTGCGCGTCCTCCAGGTCCACCGCACCGTCGTTCTTCGGGTCTCCATTGGAGAAGCGGTCCACCATCACGAAGTAGACCGCGTCTCCCGCCGGCGGCTCCCACGAACCCCGGTAGGGCTCGGGCACGGCCGGCGTGCCCGTGCCCGGCTCGATGCCCGGTCCGGCCGGCGCGTCGAGCCCCGGCACCGTGCCCGGACCACCGTCCGTGTCCGGCACCAGGAAGGGCGAGGCCAGGAAGGAGTCGAACAGCGCGCCCGCCTGCCCGGCGATCTGCGTGGCCACCTCCAACTGCGCATCGTCCTCGCGCTGCTGGTCGAACTGAAGCGCCGCGCCGTAGTCCTGGGTGACGACGGTGGGCGCCATGGCGGAGTCCGCGCGCGCGCCCGTGGTCCGCACCGAGATGTCCCACGAGAAGCGGCCCCCCACCTGGCTGAAGAACGACACCCGCGTCTCCACCAGCAGGTGCAGCGGCGCCTCCGGCGTCAGCGCCTTCAGCATCTCGAAGCGGCGCTGCGAATCGCGCACCTTCGCGAAGTAGGCGGCGTAGTCCGCGTAGGGCACCACCTCCACGCGCAGGTTGCGCCTGGCCAGGGTCTCCGCGATGCGCTGCTTCAGTCCTTCCGGGACGTCCGCCACCACGCCGGCCCGCCTCGCGTCATCCCGCACGTAGGCCACGGCGACCACCGTGCCGCTGGGCGCCAGGGGTGGAGGCGCCGCGCGGGGCAGACACGCCGCGAGCGTCACCGCGGCCAGCGCCGCCGTGAGGGAGACCACCACGCTCCATCGCCTTGTCAGAACCATCCTTCGGCCTCGATCGCGACCACCGAGTGCCAGTGACGCTCGGGGCCGACGTAAACGTTGTACTGGTCCAGGCTGTCCACGAAGGAGTTGCCGAACGCCGCATGTTGGGTGGAGCGCTGGAGCCCGTACAGCAGCCGCAGACTGGGGCGCGCGTAGATGCTGCGGCCCGTGGGGTTGAGCACCACACCGGCCTTGAACTGCCAGGTGTCGCGCGTGTCGCTGTCACCGAACTCCAGGCCGCGCGCGTCCGCCATGCCGTCGGTGCTGGTGAACACCGAGTCCACATGGTTGCGGTAGAGATTGCCGTTCAGGCTCTTCTCGCGCGCGACGCTGCTCTCCACCAGGAGGTGAACCCTGTCGGTGAGGAAGTACTGAAGGCGGAGCACCGTGGAGGCGATGACGCGGTTGTCCTCGCCCGCGGCAATCGTGTTGTCCTTGTTGAACGAGTAACCCGCCCACACGCCCCAGAGCGCCTCCAGCTTGTCGGGGATGATGCGCAGGTAGGCCTCGTTGCCGAGGTTGGCGTCGTAGCGCTCGTCGGTCTGGTCCGTGACGTACACGGTCCAGTCCCGGCCCCGGAAGTTCTCCGTGTAGAAGGGCTGCGGGTGGCGCTTCTCGAAGGTCAGGTACAGGTTGCTCCACACCAGCGGCCCCACCCCGCCGAAGCCCAGATAGCCCATGGCCCGGTACGACAGCGCGCTACGGGCCTTGAGGTCCGGGACCAGGTCCTCCGCGCCCGGGTTGGCCTCGAAGTAGCGCCGCACCACCTCGCGCCGCGCGAAGTTCTCGTAGCTGGTCCCGGGCGACGCGTAGAGCGCGTTCCGGTTGCCGCGCACCGCGGGCTCGTAGCCCACCTGGCCGCGGATACCCACCTCCAGGTGACCGGGAATCAACCGGTAGCGGAACGACGCGGCGCCCGTCAGCACCGTGTTGTAGTTGTTCGGGCGCAGCGTGTAGCCGCTGTCCCCCACCGCCAGCAGGACGTCGTAGCGGTCGCCCTGGTACGTGCCGGACAGGCCCACCGTGTCCCAGAGCAGCGTGCCAGGACGCTGGTCGTAGATGTGCAGGTCGTTCCAGCGGTCCTCGAGCGTGCCGAGCTGCCACGTCACCCGGTCCAGCAGGATGTTGCCGGCGCGGACGAAGAGGTAGTCAGCGCTGAAGTTCACCAGCGAGCCATTACCGGGGTCCGCCGAACGAAACGACCTGCCAGAGATACGGGAGTGGACCTCGGCCCACACCTCGTCGGTCCCCGGCGTGGCCTGCAACGCGTCCAGCCGGAGGTTGAGCTCACCGTAAGGGCTTTCGTTGAGGAGCCGACCGTAGAGCCAGTAATAGCCCAACTGGCCCGAGCCGCCCGCGAAGTCCGGGCGGGTCATGATGCGGAAATAACCCGCGGCCCCGAAGCGATCGCGAGGCGCATCGGCCAGGGCAACGAGCGGCAGGAACGACAACAGGATGGCGCCGAGGCGCGCAGGCAGGACTCGCATGGGCGGGCCCCGCTTATAGCGCAACCTGCTTGCCTGCCTACTCCGCACGCAGGATGACGATGGTTCTTTCCGGCATCCCGTACGTCGGACCGTTCACTGGTGACGGTGCATCCAGCCACGAGTTACCCGTGGACCGGCTGTCCAGGCCCGCCGTCGTGAGATAGGTAGGGCTGTCGAAGTACGCCTGCGTGTCGATGAGCCGCGTCCACTTGCGGCCTTCGGGCAGCGTGAACGTCACCGCGCGGGGCTCCATGTTGATGAGCACCAGCAGCTCCGGCCCGTAGGACGCGTCGTGGTAGTGAATCATCAACTGCTTGCTGTCCCACGCCGCCTCGGTGTTCTGGGCACTCTTCCAAGCCAGCGGCGCGCCCTTGCCGTAGTCCTTCGGCGCGAAGGCGTAGGCGTGCTCCTTGCGCAGGCGGATGGCTGCCTTCACGAATTCGAACATGCGGTGACGTTCGTCGCGCGCCAGATACGTCCCCCACTGGTACCAGTTGAAGGGGTTGTCGGACAGCGTGGAGTAGGCGTTGTTGTTCCCCAGCTGCGTGCGCATCCACTCGTCGCCGCCCAGAATCATCGGCGTGCCGTGGCTGATCATCATCGACATGAAGGCATTGCGCATCATCTGCCGCCGCATGCTCTCCGCGCGCTCGTCGCCAATCGGACCCCAGTTGCGGGAACGGTTGTGATCCTCGCCGCTGACCTTGTCGCAGAAGGGGCTGTTCGGTGTGTCACAGCACACCGGGTTCAACGGACCGCAGCGGTTCTGCTTCTCGTCGTACGCGAACAGGTCGTACATCGTGAAGCCGTCGTGCACGGTGATGAAGTTCATGGAGTGATACGGGCGGCGGCCATTGCGCTCGAACCACTCCTGGCTGCCGTACATCAGGAAGCCGCCGTCCACCGTGCCAGGCCGGCCACACAGCGAACCCTCGTTGGAGTTGAGCTTCCAACCGTCCTGGTTCATGAACGCGCGCCACCAGTCGCGGAAGCGGCCGTTCCACTCGTACCAGCCATTGCCCGGCTGCGTCTTGGCGTTGGGGAACTCGCCCAGCGGCATGCAGTACCAGCCGCCCGCGCTCCACGGCTCGGCCATGATGCGGGTGTTGTACTTCTGGAGCACCGGGTCGTCGATGACATCCTGGAGCACGGTGTTGCGCGGGTCGTCCCAGCGGTTGTAGTCGCCGTCGCGCTCACCCAGGATGGGCGCCAGGTCGAAGCGGAAGCCGTCCACGTGGAGCTCTTCCACATAGAAGCGCAGGCTGTCGATGATGAGCTTGCGCGTGGGCCGGTGGTTGGGGCGCGTCTGGTTACCGACGCCGGTGTTGTTCCAATACGTGCGGCGGTCCGGGTTGAGCGCGTAATACGCCTGGTTGTCGATGCCGCGGAACGAATAGAGGCCAGCCGTCTCCGCGGGGTCCAGGGACTCCAGCGGCTCGCCGGGCATGACGTCATCCGTCTCCAACTTCTCGCGCCAGAGGCCCCCCTCGCCGGTGTGGTTGTAGACGACGTCGATAATCACCTCGATGCCGTGCTTGTGGAGTTGCTCCACCATCCACTTGAACTCGTTGATGACCTGGTGCGGCTCCTTGAAGGCGGCGTAGGACAGCTCGGGCGCGAAGAAGTTGATGGTCTGGTAGCCCCAGTAGCCACCGTCCAGCGGCTTCTCGTGGATGGGCAGCAGCTCCACCGCGGTGATGCCCAGCTCGGCCAGGTAGGCCGCCTTCTCACCGAAGCCGCGGTAGGTGCCCGGGAAGCGAACGCCGCTGGCGGGGTCCGCCGTGAAGCCCTTGGCGTGGACCTCGTAGACGATGAGGTCCTGCCAGCCGTGACCCTGCCAGTTCTCGTCCTGGCGGTTGGCGCGCCACTGCTGCTCCGCCTCACCCCACTGGTAGTCGCCGCTCTTGACGAGCACGCTCTTGGCGGAGGCCGCGTAGGTCACCTCCGTGCGAGCCGGACCGCTGGCCGTGCTGCCCTTGCTCCAGTCGTGGTCGCGGTGCAGGGCCTTGGAGTACGGGTCCGTGAGCAGCTTGTTGGGATTGAAGCGGTTGCCGTAGACGTCCGCGTCCGCCTTGAAGCCGTGGATGGACCCGGGGAACCACCGCGGGTCGAACTCCCAGTTGGGTCCCCATGCGCGGAAGCCGTAGTGCTGTCCCACGCCCACGCCTTCCACGTAGACGCTCCACACGTCGCCATAGCGTGTCATCTCATAGGCGCGCGCCGGGCGGTTGCTCTCCGGGTCCTCGAAGAGCAGCAGCTCCAGCCGGGTGGCGTTCTCCGAGTACAGGGCGAAGTTCACGCCCTTGTCCACGAAGGTGGGGCCGATCTGGCGAAGGGACTCGATGTCGTCCACCGAGTAGCTCGGGGCCCGAGCATCACTGTGGTACAGCCGGACGTAGTCGCTCTCGCTACAGCCAGTGATGAACAGGGCGGTGGACAGCGCCGCGCCCACGAGGCGGGACATTCTGTGAGTGAGCATCAGGTAGGCTGACCTCGAGGTCCGGACATGACTCGGCCCGGCAATCAAACTCCGGTTCCATAACAAGCGCCTTCCATGCCTGACAAGACTGGGTCCGGGTTTCCAATCGGGAACAGACCTTCGTTCACTGGCGCACGCGCCGGAAGGATGCAGCGCAAGCAACCAAGGAGGTTTGAGGAAACAAGAAGCGTCCGGGTAAGGTGCGCGACCGTCTTCCCATCAATTTCTCCGAGCACGACTTGTCCGAAGTCACCCTGAGCGGGATCAAGAAGTCGTTTGGCCAGAACCTCATCGTGAAGGGCGTGGACCTTCAGGTGGGTGAAGGTGAATTCCTGGTGATGGTCGGCCCGTCTGGCTGCGGGAAGACGACCTTGCTACGGCTCATCGCGGGCCTGGAACAGGTGGACGCGGGCGAGGTGCGCATTGGCGGCGCCCGGGTGAACGACGTTCCGCCTCGTGACCGAGACGTTGCAATGGTGTTCCAGTCCTATGCGCTCTACCCGCACATGACGGTGCGGGAGAATCTGGCCTTCGGCCTGACGCTCCGGAAGTTCCCCGCCGCGGAGATTGCGTCGCGCGTGCAGGAGGTGGCCGGAATGTTGGAGCTGGGCCACCTGCTGGAGCGCAAGCCCAAGGCCCTGTCCGGCGGCCAACGCCAGCGCGTGGCCATGGGGCGAGCCATCGTCCGCCGCCCCAAGGTCTTCCTCTTCGACGAGCCCCTCTCCAACCTGGACACCGCGCTCCGGGTCCAGATGCGCGGCGAGCTGGCGCGGCTGCACCGCCGGCTGAGCGCGACGATGATCTACGTCACCCACGACCAGGTGGAGGCGATGACGCTGGCCACCCGCGTGGCCGTCTTCAATGGCGGGCTCCTCCAGCAGGTGGGCCCGCCGCTGGAGCTCTACAACCGCCCCGCCAACCAGTTCGTCGCGGGGTTCCTCGGCTCCCCCTCCATGAACTTCCTGGAGGCGCGGCGAGAGGGGGCCCAGTTTACCGGCAAGGGCTTCACCCTGCCCTGTCCGGCGGACGTGCCCCCGGAGGAAACCACGGTGCTGCTGGGCCTGCGTCCCCAGGATTTGCGCGTGGAGTCCCAGGGGCCCCTCACCGGCACCGTGGACGCTGTGGAGCGACTGGGCTTCGACGGGTACGCCTTCGTCAAAACGGAAGCCGGACTGGTGGCGGCTCGCTTCGACAAGGGCGTGAACGTCGCGGTGGGTGACAAGGTGCACCTGGCCCCCGTGGCGGACGCGCTGCACGTCTTCTCCAAGGACGGCGCGAAGGCGCTGCGCCATCCGGAGCAGCGCGCCGCGATGGAGATCGCGTCGTGAGCCGGTGGCTCGGCCTGGCGCTGCTCGCCACGGCGCTGAGCGCGCACGCGGCGCCCGCGACGGAGAAGCCGTTGAAGCTGTGGCACGCGTACCGCGGCGGCGAGGAGATGGCGCTCGTCCAGGCCACGGAGCTCTTCACCTCGAAGACAGGCGTCCAGGTGGAGCTGCTCGCCCTGCCCTACGACGCCTACGCGGCCAAGCTGACCAACGCCATTCCCCATGGCGTGGGCCCGGATGTCTTCATCTTCAACCACGAGCGACTGCGCAACTTCCACGCGATGCACCTGGTGGCTCCCGCCAGTGGACTGGCGCGCGAGGACTACTTCCCCAACGCCGTGGAGGCGCTGGAGGTGGATGGCCAGGTGTACGGCTATCCCATGTCGCTCAAGTCGCTGGCGCTCTACGTCAACACGAAGCTCGTGCCCCAGCCGCCAGAGACGACGGACGCGCTGCTGGCGATGCTGCCCGCGCTGTCGGACGCGGGCGCGGGCCGCTTCGGGCTGGCCTACGAGAGCGGCGACTTCTACTTCCACGCGGGCTTCCTCTTCGGCTTCGGCGGCGAGTTGTTCGATGCAAACGGCCGCGCGAGCTTCGACACACAGGGGATGGCCCGCTCCCTGGCCTTTGTGAAGGACCTGCAGGACCAGCGCTTCATCCCCCAGGAGGCCTCGGGCGCGCTGGTGAAGAGCCTCTTCAACGACGGCCGCGCCGCCATGATCATCAGCGGGCCGTGGTTCGCCGGGGAGATTGCCCCCCAGGTGGAATACCGCGTGGTGGGGCTGCCGACGGTGAGCACCACGAACATCCCCATCCGCCCCTTCCTGGGCGTGGAGACGGCCTACGTCTCCGCGCGCTCCGAGCGAGCGGAGCAGGCCCAGGCGCTGGCGCGCTTCATCTCCCTGGGCGAGGCCTCGCGCGTGCGGGCCATGGTAGGCCGGCAGATTCCGGCGGACGTGGCCGCGTACGCGCTGAAGGAGGTGCGGGAGGACACGCTCATCTCCTCCTTCCGCGAGGCGGCCCGCCACGCCACGCCCATGCCCAACACGCTGGAGATGGCGCGCGTCTGGGAGCCCATGAAGCTGGCGCTGCGCGCGGTGCTCCAGGGCGGCACCGCGCCCCAGGACGCGGGCGCACTGGCGGACCGGCGCTACCGCGCGCTGCACCGCGAGCGCCCGCCCGACGCCAGTCCCATGCCCTGGCTGGGCCTGGTGGGCGCCATGGCGCTGGGCGGCTCCGTCTATGTGCTGCGGCGCCCGGCGGCGACGCTGCCCTTCAAGCGCCGTTATCCGGATGTGGCGCAGGCGGTGGCGTACATCACCCCCGCGGCGGCCGGCGTGGCGCTGCTGGTGTTCGTCCCCTTCGCGGTGGGCCTCAGCCTGTCGCTATTCCACCACGAGGCGGGGGAATACTCCTTCGTGGGCCTGGCCAACTTCGTGGATATCCTGGCCAGCCGCGGCTACAGCATCACCGAGCCCCTCTCCTTCTATTTCACGCTGGCTGTGACGCTGCTGTGGGCGGTGGTCAACGTGGTGCTCCACGTCAGCATCGGCCTGTTCCTGGCGCTGCTGCTGAAGGATCCGCTGCTGAAGCTGCGGGGGGTCTACCGGGTGCTGCTCATCATCCCCTGGGCCGTGCCCAACTACATCACCGCGCTCATGTGGAAGGGCATGTTCCACCGGCAGTTCGGCGCCATCAACGGCCTGCTGGTCGCCCTGGACCTGGAGCCGGTGAGCTGGTTCACCCGCTTCTCCACGGCCTTCGCGGCCAACGTGGCCACCAACACCTGGCTGGGCTTTCCCTTCATGATGGTGGTGGCGCTGGGCGCGCTCCAGTCCATCCCTCAGGAGCTCTACGAAGCCGCGGAGGTGGACGGCGCGAGCAAGTGGACGCAGTTCCGCCGCATCACCCTGCCGCTGCTGAGGCCCGCCATGCTGCCGGCCGTCATCCTGGGCAGCGTGTGGACCTTCAACATGTTCAACATCATCTACCTGGTGTCCGGCGGTGAGCCGGGCGGCGGCACCGACATCCTGGTGTCGGAGGCCTACCGTTGGGCCTTCCAGCGCAACGAGCAGTACGGCTTCGCGGCGGCGTACTCGGTCCTCATCTTCGTGGTGCTGCTGGTCTGGTCCGCCTTCACCAAGCGGTTGATGCGGTCGTCCTCGGAGGTGATGGGATGAACCGCCCCTCGCGCTTGAAGATGGCCGCCATCCACGCCGGGCTGACGCTGCTGTGCATGGCCACGCTCTACCCGGTGCTCTGGGTGGTGAAGATGGCGCTGTCGCCCACGGATGGGCTGGCGCTCACCGCCAACCCCTTCCCCGAAACCGTCACGCTGGAGCACTTCCGTCAGGTGCTCTCCGGCACGGACGCGGCGGGGCGGTGGGTGTTCGGCCGGCAGCTCCTGGCGAGCATCGTCGTGGCGGGCGCCACCACGCTGGTGGGCCTGACGCTGGCGGTGTCCGCGGCCTACGCGCTGTCGCGCTTCCGGTTTCCCGGCAAGGAAGGCGGGATGCAGGCGCTGCTGGTGACGCAGATGTTCCCGGCGACGCTGATGATGGTGCCCATCTACAGCATCCTCCAGAAGCTGCACCTGCTGGACAGCCTCACGGGGCTCGTCCTGGTCTACGCCACCACCGCCCTGCCCTTCTGCATCTGGAACCTCAAGGGCTACTTCGACACGCTGCCGCGCGAGTTGGAGGAAGCGGCGGTGATGGACGGCGCCTCCACCTTCCAGGTGTTCGTGCGCGTGGTGCTCCCGCTGGCCCGGCCTGCGCTGGCCGTGACGGCGCTCTTCTCCTTCATGACGGCGTGGAACGAGTTCATCCTCGCCGCCACGCTGCTCAATGACCCGTCCCGCTTCACCCTGCCCGTCGCGCTCCAGCGCTTCGTCGGCGAGCACAAGGTGGAGTGGGGCAAGTTCGCCGCGGGTGCGCTCATCGTCTCCGCGCCGGTCATGGCGTTGTTCTTCGCGCTTCAGAAACACCTCGTCGGCGGTTTGACCGCTGGCGGCGTCAAGGGGTGATGTCGATGTCGTCTCGCTGTCTCCGTACCCTCGTCCTCGTCCTGCCTCTGCTGGTCGTCGCTTGTGATGGCGACTCAGACGGAGGACCTGCTCCCAGCGACAACGCGCCCGTCGTGCGGGAGGTCCAGCCCTCGGGCGGCCCCGTCTCGGGCCACACCCTCATCAACGTCTACGGCGCCGGCTTCAAGGAAGGCGCGAAGCTCTACTTCGGCCAGCAGGAGGCCCTGCGGGTGGTGGTGGTCAACACCCACCGCATCTACGGCTACACCCCCACCGCCACCTCCGGCGTGGTGGACGTGCGCGTGGTGAACCCGGACAGCGCTCACGGCACCCTGGTGGGCGGCTTCACGTTCGAAGGCGCGCCGGTGGCGAACATCGAACAGGCCGAAGTGCTCAACGGCAACGTGGACGCGGTCAGCAACGGCCAGCCGGTGGGCACCACCGTGCGCGGCGCCGTCACCGTGGCCGGCATCACCCGTGGCACCGGCCAGGGCGGCGGCACCCGCGCGCAGGTGGGCTTCGCCCTGGCGGACGCGGAGCTGCTCAACCCGGACAGCTACACCTGGGAAGAGGCCAGCTACGAGGGTGACTCGGGCAGCCGCGAGGCGGACATCTATCAGGGCACCGTGCTGCTCCAGCCGACCATCAGCGGTGAGCGCCGTGAGTGGGTCGTCACCATGCGCTTTTCCATCGACAACGGCGCCACGTGGGTGATGGCGGACGGCGATGGCAGCGCCAACGGCGTGTCGGAGGACATGCTGCGCCGGGTGTTCATCTCCCGGCCGCGCGTGGACTACTGCAAGCTGGGCCCCGACAACAACCCCGGGCCGGTCAACGTCTTCTACCGGCCGGGCGACACCCCGAACGTGAAGGTGGCCGGTCAGGTGTACGCGGCGGGCATCACCCAGGGCGGTGGCGCGGGCTCGGGCCTGGTGGCGCAGCTCGGCTACGGTCCGGCGGACTCGGACCCGCGCAGCGACAGCGGCTGGACGTGGGTGAACGCCACGTACAAGACGGACCACGGCAACAACGACGAGTGGGAGGCCGACCTGCCCAACCCGGGCACCGTGGGCACCTGGCGAATCGCCTTCCGCTTCAGCATCAGCGAGAACGTGTGGCGCTTCTGCGACGCGGACGGCGTCAACGACAGCGACGAGGGCAACCTGACCTTCAGCCTGTCCAAGCTGGGCACGCTCACCGTGGGCGACGAGGCGCCGAAGCCGGCGGTGACGTGGTGCAAGATTGGCCTCGACCGGACGGCGCCGGAGGCCATCAACTACACGACGACACAAACGTCGGGCCTGAAGACGGTGTACGCCCAGGTCAACCTGCCGGGCGTGACGGACCGCGAAGGCGCAGGGCCAGGCCTGGAGGGCCAGCTCGGCTGGGGTCCCGTGGGTGAGGACCCGCGCACCTCGTCACGGTGGAACTGGTCGACCCAGCTGACCTTCGACCAGGACAACTTCGAGGTGAACGACCAGTGGAAGGGCACGTTGCCCAACCCGACCCTCAACGGCGAGTACCGCTACGCGGTGCGCTTCAACCACGACGGCGGCGCCATCCGCGTGTGCGACGGCAATGGCGTGGACGACGGCGGTCAGGACTTCGAGCTGGACCAACTCGGCTCGCTCAACGTGACGGGCCAGCCCGTCATCCCGCGCGTCATCGGCTACTGCAAGCTGGGGCCGGATGGGAACGACACGCCGCAGTCGCTGGCGTACACCACCGGGGATGCGGCCAGCCACGTCATCATCGCGTACGTCAACGTGGCGGGCCTCACCAACACCACCACGGGCGAAGTCGCGGCCATCGTGGGCCAACTCGGCTGGGGACCCGCCGGTGAGGCTCCGGCCACGTCCGCGCAGTGGGACTGGACCACGACGGCCCAGTTCAAGGGCGACTTCTGGGACAACGACGAGTACGAGGCCACGTTGCCCAACCCGGGCGTGGTGGGCAGCTACCGGTTCGCCTACCGCTTCCAGGTGAACGGCGGCGAGTTCCTCTACTGCGACGCGGACGGCAACAGCAGCGGCCCGGACGGATTCAACGCGGACCTGACGGGCAGCCTGGCGGTGAGCGAGGCCCCGGATCCCGAGCCGACGGACAGCTACTGCCGCCTGCAGAACGTGAGCGGCACGACGGTGGGCAGCGGCGACATCGTCACCGTGGTGGGCCGGGTGCACATCCCGAGCGTCACCGCAGGCGAAGGCCCGGGCGCCAACGTCCAGGTGCAGGTGGGCGTAGGCGCCGCGGACACCAACGCTTCCACCCAGGCGGACGCGTTCACATGGAAGGCCGCGGAGTACACCAGCGAGGCCGCCGGTGAGGCGGACACGGATGAGTTCTCCACCACCGTGACGCCGGCCTACACCGGCGACCGCGCCGTCAGCCTGCGCTACACCACTGACGGCACCACGTGGACGTACTGCGACAAGGACGGCAGCAACGTGGGTGGGTACACGCTGGGCCAGCAACACGCCCTCACGGTGGGCAACCACGCTGAGATTCGCTACTGCAACCTCCAGTGGCCCTTCGAGATCGCGGCGGGCGCCGAGGGTGACCCGCGAATCGTCTACGGCCAACTACGCGTGGACGGGGTCACGCCCGGCAGCGGCCAGGGTGCTGGCGTCGTCGCTGAGCTCGGCTACGGCCCCGCGAGCAGCGACCCAGGCATCTCAGGTTGGACGTGGGTGGCAGCCACGTACCTCAGTGACGAGGGCAACGGCGAACACGACCAGTACTCCGTAAGCCTGCCGGAGGGAGTGTCGGTCGGGACGTCCTACGCGTACCGCTACTCGCTCAACGGCGGGCCGTTCTGCTACGGCGACCGGAACGACCGGGGCGGCAGCGGAAACACCGGTAACGGCTTCCAGGGTGGGGACCTCGGCACGGTCATCCCGTAGCCACATGGCCAGTCCATTGGCCGCCCGGATGCCCACCAGGGCCCGGGCGGCCTTGCGGAATGATCGGGCCTGCTGAAGCGTATGCTTGACAGTGTCGGATGAGGCCGATAAAAGCCCGCCTCACCGAAGCGCGGCGGACGCCTGACGGGCGGATAGCTCAGCGGTAGAGCGGCGCCCTTACAAGGCGATGGTCACAGGTTCAATCCCTGTTCCGCCCACTGTCGTAC
Source organism: Myxococcus sp. AB036A (assembly GCF_006547355.1). Lineage (NCBI taxonomy): Bacteria > Pseudomonadati > Myxococcota > Myxococcia > Myxococcales > Myxococcaceae > Myxococcus > Myxococcus sp. AB036A. The sequence continues at coordinate 47,190 of NZ_VHLC01000026.1, forward strand.
CGATGTGGGGAGTTAGTTCAGTTGGTTAGAACGCCGGCCTGTCACGCCGGAGGCCACGGGTTCAAGTCCCGTACTCCTCGCCACCAAGAAGGGCCCGGAATCGCAAGGTTCCGGGCCCTTCGCCTTTTAGTGAGAGGCTCGGTTTTTGGCCCTGCCGCTCGCAGCCCCATCTGGGGAGTTAGTTCAGTTGGTTAGAACGCCGGCCTGTCACGCCGGAGGCCACGGGTTCAAGTCCCGTACTCCTCGCTAGAAAAGCCCAGCAATCCTCAGGGGTTGCTGGGCTTTTCTTTTTCCTCCGTCCCCCTATGTGGCCTCAGTGTGCCGCTCCGGCACCGTTGGCCGGAGCGGTGTGGCGCTGGACGTCGCGGGCAAGGCGGCGGCATCCTCCGCGGACCTGCGCAGTCGACGTGCTCGTGGACGGGGGCCCCACCGGGCCCCAGGACGTGATGGTCCAGTGTGCCCAGAAGGCCGATGCCCTGCAGGCGCCCCTGAAGCGGGGCGACGTGGAGCTCCGGTTCCAGGAAGGCCAGTGGAAGACCTACGACGCGGCGAAGGCTCACCTCTCCAAGGGGCGAAAGAGCGAGGCGCTCGCGCAGCTCAACGATTGCATCGCGGAGGGGCGCATCCTCGAGAACCGGTACCCCGACTTCAAGGAGCAGAAGTTCGACATCGGCGGCACAAGCATGAGCATGTTGGAGCTGCTCCAGGCCTGCGCGAAGGAGCGCAAGGCGCTGCAGCCTTCCCCTTGAGCCTTCCTGCTTCGCCCCGAAGTCCGTCGCTTCCCAGAGGATTGGAGCGCCGGGGCGGGCGGAGCGGTGGGCCCGAACCTCGAGGTCGCGCGGTCCCCTTGAGAGGGACACCGCGCGGCACAGACTGGACGGAGCTTTTCCAGGATGATCCTCCGCAACGTCACGGATGAAGACCTTCCCATCTTCTTCGAACACCAGCGCGACCCAGAAGCGCAGCGCATGGCCGCATTTGCATCGCGGGAACGCGATGCGTTCATGACCCACTGGCGCACAAACGTTCTCCGCCCTGAGAACGTCACCCGCACCATCGTCATGGGCGGTGTGGTCGTTGGGCACATCGGCAGTTGGGAACAGGATGCCATGCGCCTCGTCGGCTACTGGATGGGTCGCGAGCATTGGGGCAAGGGCATCGCCACTCGGGCCCTCTCCGAGTTTCTCGTGCTCGAGCCCACCCGGCCACTTCATGCGTGGGTCGCTCTCAACAACCTCGCGTCGATCCGCGTCCTCGAGAAGTGTGGCTTCCACACCCTGCGCAACGAGGACCCGCATCACCCGGATGGCGTTGCCGAAGTCCTGATGAGGCTGGGTTCGACGTAGTGCGTGTGGCTCGGGCTTCGATGACCTCGGGCCCAGATTCCGGCGCTTCGTCATGCTCGCCAAGAGGGCGGCACTGACGGTGGGCTGGACCTTTCGTTCAGCTCAGTGAGCGAATCCTGGGCAGGTGCAGGGGTGGGCGACCAACCGAACATGGCGCTGCGAGAGAGGGACGGAGCATGCAGGTACTCGGAAGCAAGGCGCAGGGAGCCCGGCTCGAACGCATGAAGGCGTCACCGCGCTTCAAGGATGGGATGTTCCACAACACATCCCTGGTGACTCAGGGGCTGAAGAAGGGCACCGCTGTCTCGACGATGAAGGAGTTCATCTGCGGCGGTCAGCGGCGGGTGCCGACTGGCGTGCTGCCCATCGTCAATCCGCTCGAGCAGTGGCTGCTCCCGGTGCAGAGCGGGCTCCGCGCGACGTGGCTCGGTCATTCCACCGTCCTGCTTGAGGTCGATGGGAAGCGCGTGTTGACTGACCCGGTGTGGGGAGAGCGCATCTCCCCGCTTCCCTTCACGGGGCCGAAGCGGTTTCACCCCGCGCCGGTGACAATCGGTCAGCTTCCTCCGCTCCACGCGGTCGTCATCTCGCACGACCACTACGACCACCTCGACTACCCGACCATCCTTCAACTCATCCCGCTCGGGGTTCCGTTCGTCACCTCACTCGGCGTGGGTGCGCATCTGGAGGCGTGGGGCGTGCCTCCCGAGCGCATCACCGAGCTCGACTGGTGGGAGTCCGCGGAGGTCGGTGGCCTTACCTTCACCGCCGCACCATCACAGCACTTGTCGGGTCGCAGCGTGGCCGATAGGAACCGGACAGCGTGGTCGTCGATTGTGGTGCGCGGTCCGCATCACGCCGTCTTCTTCAGCGGCGACACGGGCCTGACCCAGGAGTACGTCGAGATCCGGCAGAGGCTGGGACCGTTCGACCTCATCATGCTCGAGGTCGGCGCGTGGGACCCGGCGTGGGGAGATATTCACCTCGGACCGGAGAATGCGTTGCAAGCGCACGACCTGTTGGGCGGTGGCGCCTTCCTGCCGGTCCATTGGGGCACGTTCAATCTCGCAATCCATTCCTGGGACGAACCTGCGGAGACGCTCGTGAAGCTCGCCCCAACGAATGCGCCGCTGGTCATGCCTCGGCTCGGGCAGCCGATCGAGCCGCGCCAGGTGCAGTCAATCGACCCATGGTGGCGCGAGGTCGATCAAACCGAGACGGAACCGGCGCCGGTGGAGGCGGTGACGGAACCCTCCGACTGACGAATCAGCGCGAAGCGCGCGACAGCACGACGGGCCGGTGACGAAGGATGCGGCATCCGAACAGAGCCAGAGCGCCGCGGCCGCGGCCTCGGTGGCCTCACCGATGCGCACCATCGGGATGGGGGCTCATCGCTTCCAGATTCGGCGAACAGCGCGATGAGCTGCTCCATGATTCGGGCGAACTCTGGCGCGCATGGCGGGATGAGCTTGGGACGCCGAGCCAGGACGTATTCCGGGTCCATCTTCACGTCGATTCCGCGCTGAAGCGACGGAAGGTGCGCGATGTGCGTGTCGTTGAGCCCGAGCATGTCGAGGGTGGGCCGCCCCGTCGCATAGGGCACGCGCCCCGCCCAGGGGACTGCGATGACATCCGTGGTCGGATCACAGCCTTGAGCTTGGGAGCGGTGCGCTTCGGCTGAGCCCTCGATGACAGGCGAGTTCGCCGCCCCGGCGTGAAGCAAAGCGATGGGCACACGGCCGCCCTCCCCTGCCCTACTCCTTCGCGAACACCGCCACCTGGCGCTCGGCGCCGGAGAACGGCAACCGGTACGCCCGCGAGGACACGACGCGCAGTTGCCGCTCCGCTGCGCGCGCCGCCGCCTTGATGAACGCGACCTTCTTCCCCACCGTGTCCACCAACGTGACGCCCAGCGACTGGCACCCCAGTCACCCGTGAAGGCGCGCGCGAGTGCCATGCCTACTCGTAGCGCGAGTCGTCGGACACGCTGCGCGTGGACTGCCGCACGACAATGCAGCCGGCGGCGCCGCAGCCCTGATGCCGGTTGCCGCCCCCCGGGGGCGGCCGTTCGGGTTCCCGGCCGCTCCGGGCCCCGTGTCGCATCGCACATGCATCCCGTTTTGGATACGCTGAGAACTCCGGCCGACTCACCAGGAATCATTGGATGACCACCACCCGTCGTGACCTGTTCAAGTTCGGTGCGCTCGCCGCTGCCTCCGCCGCCCTGCCGGGTTGGGCAAAGCCGTCCAAGCCCATCAAACGCGCGGCGAAACCGCTGAACATCCTGATCCTCGGCGGCACCGGTTTCACCGGACCGTTCCAGGTCAACTACGCACTGGCGCGCGGGCACAAGGTGACGCTGTTCAACCGCGGCAAGCGCCCGTCACCAGAATGGCCGAGCGCGGTCGAGCAGCTGTTCGGAGACCGCAATACCGGCGACCTCAAGTCGCTGCAAGGTCGCAAGTGGGATGTGTGCATCGACAACCCCACCAGCCTGCCGTTCTGGGTGCGCGATGCCGGCAAGGTGCTCAAGGGCAACGTCGGGCATTACCTCTTCATCTCGACGATTTCCGTCTATGCCGACGGCAGCAAGCAGGGCATCACCGAGGACGCGCCGCTGGCGATGTATGCGGGCAAGGACGCGATGGCCGAAACGCAGGACTCACTGAGAGCGGACATCGAGCACCTGTACGGCCCGCTCAAGGCGTTGAGCGAGGCCGAAGCGCACAAGCAGTTCGGCAAGCGCGTCACCATCGTCCGGCCCGGCTACATCGTCGGACCGCGCGACGAAACCGATCGCTTCACTTACTGGCCGCACCGCGTGGCGCAGGGCGGCGAGATGCTCGTGCCCGGCGATGGCTCCGACCCGATGCAGATCATCGACGGCCGCGACCTGGGCGAATGGATGATCCGCCTTGCTGAAGCGGGCACGTTTGGCACGTTCAACGCTGTTGGCCCGGCGAAACCACTGAGCACCACGGCCATGCTGAAAGGCTGCGAGCGGGTCACGGGCAAGAAGCCGACGTACACGCATGTGTCGCCGGAATTCCTTGAGGAGAAGAAGGTCGAGCTGCCGATCTGGGTGTCGTCAAAGAGCGGGCCCTATGCGGGCTACGGGGCGGTCAGCAATGCCCGGGCGATGGCGGCCGGGCTCACTTACCGCCCCTTCGACACCACGGTGACCGATCTGCTTGCGTGGTTCCGCAGCCAGCCGGCCGAGCGCCAGGCGGCGCTGCGTGCCGGCATCACACGGGAGCAGGAAGCGGCGCTGCTGAAGGAGTGGCACGCCAAGCTCTGAAGCACGGGGAGGTAGCGCATGCGCATGACAGGGATGGGGCCTCCCTGTTGAGGGGAGAGAGGGTGAGAGGCGCTCGAGGACACTCAACGACTCTCAGCACGTCGTTGGCCGGACGGATACGGTCCTTCGCCCGCCACAACGGGTGTTCCTTCGGCACGCGCCCGCCCGGCGTCCGCAGACTGAACATCGTCGTCTGCGACTTCGGCGTCCCGCGCATCGCATCGTCCGATGCCGCTCTCCTCTCACGCGACACCGCGGGGCGTCACTCCCCCGCGGACAATCTCAACAGTCCGCCAGGTGCGTCCGGGCATGCCTCACCCACCGGCGGAAGGCCGTCTCCGCGAGGTCAAAGTCCGTCGCCACCTCCGCGAAGGACTTACCTACTCCAGCACCAACTTCACCACCCCGGCCTGGAGCGAAGACCTCCAGCGCCGGCTCGGGTGTCTCTTCCACCTGGACTCCGGTGGGCTGATGCAGCCTCGTGTCCTCCGGTGAGCAAGGCCCCGTCACGGACGCTCTGCTCACCGCCCGGGCCTGGCCCCCGAGCAATGCGCCTGCCTTCGAAGTGGATGATGTGTCGGCGGAGGCTCCTCTGCGGCGGGTCATTCTGACTCCAAGGAGGGTTGAGCTCACCCCACACCGTCAGGTAGACGACAGTTCCCCCTTTGGTTCGGAGGAACCTTGTTCAAGTCGATGATCCTGGCGGTTGCGGTGTTGGGACTGACGGCATGTGGCAGCGATGACTCGGAGCAGAGCGCCGAGTGCAAGAAGTACCTGGTCTGCATCAAGGCCACGACCCCCCAGATTGAGGCCACCGCCGAAGTGACCTACGGCGCCGACGGTTCCTGCTGGCAGAACGACGAGACGGCCAGGGTCTGCACTGCCGCGTGCACCGACGGCCTGACGCAGCTCCGGGGCAACCACCCCGACGAGTCCGCCTGCAAGTAGGACGGAGCCCTGTCAGGGCACACTGGCCGCGCACACGTTGCGCGGTCAGGTGCAGGCCCCCCCCGCAGCCTGGGCTGGCCCTCGTGCCGGGGCCCACCTCGCACATCCCGTGGGCATGCCCAGGTGCTCCTGAATTGCCCGCACTCCGGGGGCCCCTTCACGTACGCCAAGACCCCTGAGCCTGCCTCCACGCCTCACGCAGGCGAACACCTCGAAGTCGAACGTCCTCCTGAGCAACTCTGCGAAAGTCCACTCGCGGTGTCCTCTCCCATCCGCTCCTTCCTGGCCGCTGCCTCAAGCCCCGCGCTCGCCTCCTGCGCTCCTGATTGAGGGAGCGTGCGCACTCAGGGTGGAGGGCCCCTGACGCCCACATGTCAGGAGGGCCTGCTGTGGCTCACCTGCGAAGGGGACGTGAAGGACCACGTGCTGCGACAGGGCGACACCCGGCACCTGACGCGCGCCGGACACGTGATGGTCCAGGCACTGAGCGCCTCTCGCTTCTGCCTGGCACGACGTGCCTCCGTGCGCGCGCCGTGCACACCGCCGGCCCAGGGACACGAGGCCCCTGTCCGGTAGGGAGGACGAGGACACACCCCCGAACGCCCCCGATCCCGTGAGCGGAGACGGAGACCGCCGCCGCTTCGCGCGCGTGCGGCCCCCGGCTGCACAGGCGTGAACCCGCGCCAACGTATGAACTGGCCAACGGTTCGCCCTCGGTTCGGACAAACACTCGCCGCAATTGAATACCTTGCCTGAACAGCAGGACACCATTCCGGGTGAAGCCAGACCCAAGGAGGACTTGCATGAAGCCACAGGGGGTAATCCCACACATCGCTGTCGCAGTCATGGGCCTTTTCATGATGGACACAGGCATGTCCCACGCCCAGGAAGTGCAGCGGCGGGGCAGCACCAGCTACATGCCCGTGGCCCAGACGGAGCCCTTCGCTGACGTCATGGCGCGGATGAAGGCGGAGAAGCCCAAAATCACCGCGCGCCACCAGCAGCTCCTCGAACACCGGTATGACCTGGGAAACCGTCCGGCACGGGGCGTCACCATGTCCCGGGGGAAAGCCGTCCAGGAAGGCGTGCGGGTGAAGCTCCCGCAGGGCGTGACCTGGGAGTCCCTCGCCGCCATGAGCCCGGAGGCGATTCGAAACAGGGGGCTCTTCCCCGCGGGCTTCATGCCATTGCCCCACCCGAATCATCCGGAAGGCGGCATGGTCTTCCCCAAGTTCCACATCGATGAAATCAAGCGGCAGGAAGCGAGGGACCTCACACGGTTCGACCTCGACTTCGACCTACCGGACCACCTGCTGCCGGAGTTCCCGCCGCCCATCTTCCTCACCACGCGCCCGGACCTGGGAGATGTCTCGCAGGGGAAGCTGGTGACCATCATGAACGTCCAGGAGCTGTTCAACGGCATCCTGAATCCGAAGCAACTGGAAGGCCTCCGGCTGCTCGTCACGCCCTTTCCCCAGCAGCAGTTCAATCAGACCGCCGACCGCCGCTCCGAGCTGCCCAGCCGGGGAGTGAGCTGCTTCGACTGTCACGTCAACGGCCACTCCAATGGCGCCACGCACCTGGTGGGCGACATCCGGCCCCAGGAGTTCCGCCACCGCATCGATACGCCAACGCTCCGCGGGGTGAACATCCAGCGCCTGTTCGGCTCACAGCGGGCCCTGAAGACGGTGGAGGACTTCACCGAGTTCGAGCAGCGCGCGGCGTACTTCGATGGCGACCCGGTCATCGCGACGAAGAAAGGGGTCAACATCCTCGAGCGGGGCAGCCAGGTACACTTCATGGCGGAGGTCCAGGCCCTCCTCGACTTCCCGCCGGCCCCCAAGCTCCGCTTCGACGGGAAGCTGGACCCGAAGAAGGCCACCCAGCAGGAGATGCGCGGACAGACGCTCTTCTTCGGCAAGGCGCAGTGCGCCGTGTGCCACCTCCCGCCGTATTACACAGACAACCTGATGCACAACCTGCAGGCGGAGCGCTTCTACAAGCCCCGGCTGGTGAACGGCGCGGTGATGGGATCCGATGGCCCCATCAAGACGTTCCCCCTGCGAGGCATCAAGGACTCTCCGCCCTATCTCCATGATGGGCGGCTCATGACGCTGGAGGACACGGTGGAGTTCTTCAACCTCGTGCTGGAGACCCGGCTCAACGCGCAGGAGAAGAAGGACCTGGTCGCGTTCATGCGCACGCTCTGACGCGCGCGCGGCAAGCCTGCCTCAGGCGCACGAGCGGCACCCTTCCGCCGAGCCACACGCGACTGGGCGGGAGGGCGCCGGACATCCACCTCCGTCCAGCGCTGCCGTTACTGGCGCGCAAGCGTCTCGTGCCCGCGAAGCGCTGCAGGGCAGCAGATGAATGACGCAGCGCCTGGCGGCCGCGCCACCCGGCACGGCCGCCATCAGCCCCCCGCGGCTCAGGGCTTCTGCTGGGTGGCCGCGGCCTTCATCCGCTCGAAGGCCGCGATGTACTCCTCCAGCGTATCGAGCCCCACGGCGGCGCGCCGCTCGTTCACCTTCTCGGGGTCCTCCAGCGCCTTGGGCACCGTCTTTCCATCCACCTCCTCCAACTGGGTGGCGTAGCGCTGCGGCTTGCCGGTATTCACCAGCACCCGGTCCGTGAGGTACGCGAGTTCCTTCGCGGAGCCCTCCCCTCGCGCGACGGCCTTCTCCAGCAGCGGAAGGACCTCGCTCTGGAAGGCCACATCCTGGTCCGCGTGCTGCACCAGCAACCACGCGGCGAAGGTACCGCGCCGGCCCACCAGCGCGCTTCCCGGCCAGCCATGCTTCGCGATGACGCCCTTGAGCCAGGTGGTGTTGCGCGCATCGACGTCCTTCATCTTCGCCTTGGCGGCCTCATCCTGGAAGTTCGAGGCGATGAGGGCACTGCGCGCCTCCTGGTCCTCTTCCATGCGCTTGAGCAACTCGTCCCGCAGCACAGGGTCCGCGGCCTCGTACTGCTTCGCCTCGGCGGCGATGACTCGCTGCTCCAGCGCCGCGTAGCCGGGCAGGCTCCGGACATTGCTCAGGTCAGGGTCCTTCTGGAGGTGCTTCGCGTCATCGAAGCCTTCCTCCACGGCGCGCTCCAGCCAGACCAGCGCCTCATCGCGCTCCGCCAGCAAGGACGCCGCGCAGGCCGCGTTGTAGGCCAGGTTCCTGCTGCGCACCCCGCCTTCCCAAGCGATTCGGAACAGGGGAAGGGCGCGCGCATTGTCGCCCTTCATGGCCAGTCCGGATGCCTCGGAGGCAGCTGCTTTCGCCTCGGGCGTGGCGACGGGCTTTGGCGCCGCGGGCTTCGTGGCCGGGGCGGCTTCCGGCGCGGCGCCACCACCGTGGGCACATGCAACCAGGTTCAGCGCGGCAAGCAGGGCGATGATGCGACGCATGACACTCCAGGGGTATGGGGATGAACGCTGGCAGTGTAGGCAATTTCTTCAAGACTCCAAACGCCCTGGCGTGCCGTTCAATCCGGTCTGAAACGTCTTCCCGCGCGAGCAGGTTGCGATTGCCTCGCGTCGATTCGTCTCAATACGTCTCTGCACGCAGTTCTTCTCCCTGGCTGTCACCCCACGCACTCCGAGCGACGCGGGAGCGGCACGGGCTTCGCCGTGCCGCCCGTCCGGCTCGCTCCGTGCTATAGGCCGCACCGCTCGGCGGTACGCACCCGAGGGGGAAAACAGAGGATGTCTGAGCGGCACATTGAGATGTTCTGGCGTTGTTCGAGTTGCAACCACCGCAACCTCGGCCGCTACATGGTGTGCCAGGGCTGCAAGAACGCCAAGGACGGCAGCGAGCAGTATGAGATGCCGGAGGACACCGCGTCCGCCGTCACGGTGACCGACGAGGCCCTGCTGAGGATGGCCACCGCCGGTCCCAACTGGCGATGCGCCTATTGCGAGAGCGACCAGCGGGCCCTGGACGGAGGCTGCAAGCACTGCGGCGCGTCCGCCCTCGAAGGCTCGATTCCCGCCGAGCCCACGCGCCCCACGCCAGACGAGAAGAAGGGGGCGAAGAGCAACAGGCGCCTGGGCTGCTACATCCTCTTCATCATCGCGTTCTTCGGCTGCTGCTGTCCCATGTGGATGTCCTCCGGCAAGAAGGGGACCACCCCCGCGACGGCGGCCACGACAGCGCCCAAGACGGAGCCGGAGAGGACGCGGACGCTCCAGGTCAAGGAGGTCTCCTGGGAGCACACGGTGAGCGTGGAGCGCTACCGCCTGGTGGATGACGAGGGCTTCGAGGAGGACCGGCCAGAAGGCGCCCTCCTGGTGAAGGCGCAGGGCAAGCGCCACCACCATGACGACCAGGTGCTCGCCGGCTACACGACCGTCCGCTACACGGAGCGTGTCCAGCGGGGCTTCACCACGGAGACCTACCGCGACAAGGAGGCTTGCGGCGAGGACTGCACCACGACGCCCAAGAAGTGCAGCGAGCAGTGCACCAGCAACAGGAACGGCTTCGCGACCTGCAAGACGACCTGCACCGGAGGAAATCGGAGCTGCACCACCCGGTACTGCTCCGTGACGAAGAAGCGCCAGGAGCCGCGCTACGTGGACGAGCAGCGTTCACGCCAGGAGCCGCGCTACCGGAGCGTGCCGCGCCAGGCGACCTGGTACACCTGGAAGGAGTGGCGCTGGATGCACGACCGGGATGTGAAGTCGAACGGCACCACGCTCGAAGCGCGCTGGCCCACCGACGCCGAACTGCGGCCCGTCAAGGCCCTGCGCGAGGGCGAGAAGGAACGAAACGCGCGCGACGCGCGGTACAGCGTGGTCTTCCACGGCGACGACCAGCCCGCCATCACCTACACCCCCGAAACACTGGAGGAGTTCCAGCGCTTCGCGCCCGGCAGCACGCACACCCTTCAGCAGAAGCAGGGCAAGGTCTCCGTCGTGCCCCAGACGCCCCCGGCGCAGGCCACCCCGTGACCTGCGTGCCGCTCTCAAACGCGAAATGAAATCGCGGGCCGCTTCGCATCCACTGAGCGGCGGCGAGGCCAGGTACCCGTTTGCAGCCAGGTGCCTGGCCCCGCGCCACGGAGAGGGAGTCAGTGACTCAGCTCGCCAGCTGCTTGTTGGCGTCGATCTGCGAATCCACCGGGGAGAGGGCGAGCGTCTTGCCATCCGCCTTCTTGAAGTCGACCGTGCGCAGGTCCAGCGTCTGCAGCCCCAGGCTGTCGTAGGTCCGGACGCCGAACGTGCGGTTCGTGAGGTCCTTCACGACGACCCACTGGGTGTAGTCGAGAGAGTCCTTGCCCGTGACCTCGTTCAAGTCGCGGCTGGTGCCGTAGGGGATGTCGACGGTGTTGAGCAGGTGCAGCGCCAGGGAGCGGGCCTCGGCCGCGTTCTTGGGCTTCTCGGAGAACTCACGGAGGTAGACGGCCCGGACGAACCGGGAGGGGGGCGTGGAGTCGCCGGGAATCCCGAAGAGGCCGCTGCCGCAGCCGTGAGGCGCGAAGGTGCCGGTTCCCAGCTTCACGGGCGTGGCGCCACGGGACGACAGCCTCGCGTAGTTCTTGAGGTTCTCCAGGTGCTCCGGGAAGGTCGGGTGGTTGGTCAGGACCGCAACGGGGTTGTGCATGTTCAGCGGCGAGTTGTCATGCCCCGTCGACGCGTACAGGAACATCTGCCGGTCGGTGAACTCGACGACCAGGGTGTTGCCCTTGGCGTCGTGGAGGGCGAAGTGGAGCGGAATCTTGCTCGACATCCAGTCGCTGTGCCACAGCTCGGCGTCGCCGTTCGCCAGGGCCTCCTTCACCGTGTCCACGGTGGCGAAGTTACCCACGGCCCACTCCACGAAGAGCTCGGGCGCCAGTCCTCGGGACGGGTCCTTGGCGGCCTGGGGATACGTCGACGTGGGCATCCACAGCGCTCCGGCGGAGAGGCCTTCCGAGTTCATCGCATCGCCGATGACGGTGACGCCATAGAGCGTGACGGTGAGGCCGACGTAGTCGAACTTCGTCGTCCACTTGAGGCCATGCAGGTGAGTGAGGGAACCCGGAGACTGGACCGTATGCCCCTTGGCGTGGAACCGGAACTTGGAGCCGAGGTCGATGCCGAACTCCATGCTGCGGCCTACGACGACAGCGCTCGAGTCCTCGGTCGCGACCAGAAAATCAGTGCACATGTGAAGCGTCCTCGTTGATGCCTTCGCACCATGCGAAGGTCTGGTGTAGGGGGGCAGTGCGTCACCAGAGCAGGACGCGTGCCACCTGCGCCTCGCGGGTCGTTCGAGTCATTCCGCTGCTTTGCGTCCGATGGGTCCGCTTGCGATGGGGCGCGTTGACGCGTCTGCGGAGGCTGGTGACACGTCAACGCCGGGGCCCGCGAGGCGCCCCCAGGTGAAGCACCCGGCCCCGGACTTCGGGCCACGAGGACGGAGCGGGAACACATCCACCGCCCCCTCCTCATGGACTCAGGCCCTCACAGGGCCGTGCTGGCGTGCAGCGCGAGCACACCCTGCTGCACGGGCTGGCGCCACGTGACGCGGTAGGTGTCCGCCACGAAGTCCCACGTCACACTCCCCGCCTGGACGGGGAAGTCTCCCTGCGCGGGCGAGGCCCCCGTCCAGAAAGAGCGCGTGCCCGGCGCATAGGACAGCGCCAGGTTCACCGGCATATTGAACGCGCCTCCCGTCGCCAGAGCGCAGCCCTTCGCGTCACAGCGCAGGCTGCCCCCCCAATAGGGACGGCTGACATCCGTCGCCTCTTTCAGCCACTCCGTCCCGCTCCACCGCCACCAGCTCTTGTCGGTGTGCATCCGGAACCCGCTCGGAGACGCCGCGAGCACACCTTGGCCGTCCGCCGGCGACTTGACGATGTTCTGGCCGGACCAGGCGATGCCGTTGTGGAAGATGTAGCGGAACTCGTCGTCGAAGGGCGCCATCAACATCACCGAGTTGCCCGCCGCGACGAACTCGTAGACGTCACTGGGCATGACCGGGGCCGCGATGGGCTGCCACACGCCCGCGGTGTGGATGCTCATGTTCAGGTAGAGCTCGTTTCGCTGCGCCGACAGCGCGAAGGACTCACCCACCGTGACCAGCCGCGTGTTGTACCAACGCGCCTCCTGGAACACCCTCGGGATGAGGGTCGCCAGGTCCCGCCACGCCACCCCATCCACGCTCCGCGCTCCGCGAATCTCCCACTCGCCCCACACCGCCATGAAGCCGCTGGGGCCATGCACCAGCGCCAGGTCCGGGTCCGTGGCCGCCACGCTGTCCAACAGTTGCGGCGCCCCCACCACCCCCGCCTCGGAGGACACCACCCAGATGTCCATCAGGTCCGTCTGCGTGGACGGCTGGAGATACGCCACCACCACCCCGTTGTCGTCCACCGCCACGCGGACCTTCGTGCCCGCCGGCCCCACACGCACCGGCTCCATCCACACCGTCCCGTCGAACTCCGCCAGGAAGAGACTCCACGCCCCCGCGTCGAACTGCTCCCACGCGGCGGCCCCATGGCCGTCGGACTCGAAGTGGACGGCCACGTCCCGCACGCTGCCGACGAGCGCCGGCGTCACCAGCTCGAGCCCCGAGTCCCACTGGCCGCCTCCCAGATAGCCGCGCACCACGAGCCGCCCCGGCTGCACGAAGAGCGCACCCGTGCGAGCCCCCACCGGCACCAACACCGAGGAAGTCGCCTCCCGGCCACGAAGCTGGACGCTCGGCTGCCACCCCTGCGACGTGAGCGCCGCGCCCCAGATTTCAGCCGTGGACGACTGCTGGGTCTTCTGCATCAGGACCAGCAGGTCATCCCCCGACGCCCGCACGTCGAGCACGCTGCTCAACCCCGACGCGACCACGGCCTTCGAGGTCGAGCTCCACGAGCCTCCCGTCTGCGAGACGGCGCGCACCAGCGTGGCGCTGTTGATGCCGGTCCACAACGCGACGTAGTTGCCTCGGTGGGGCACCACCGCCCAGATGTCGCGAACCGCCAGGTTGTCCACCAGCGATGGGGCCTGCCATGCCCCGTTCGCGCGCACCGCCGCGAAAAGCCCACCCGTATCGCCGAGGACCGCCGTGATGGTGCTGCCATCCGAGGCGATGCGCAGGCTCGTCATCTGCTCGGACGTGATGAGCTCCCCCAGCCCCCACTCGCGTGTGTCCCGGTTGAAGAGCGCGAACTCCACCCCCTGGTTGGACACCCACGCCCGCCCGAAGCTGTCCCCCACCCGGATGTACTGCGCGTCCACCGAGGACGACACCATGGACTCCAGCCACCGCACCCCGTCGAACACGACCGAGACCTCCAACGTCGTGTTCCGCCCCGACGACACCAGCACCCGGTCTCCATTCTGCAGGAGGGACACGGGCGACCCCAGATTCGCCGCCGTGAAGACCTCCGACCACTGCGTCCCAGCATGGACCCTGAAGGTCTTCCCATTGACGGCATAGAGATGGTTCCCCACCCCGAAAAGCCGGCCGCTGATGCCGGGCGTCACGGGCGAGAAGTCCGTCCCATCGAAGAGCGCGACGGCGCCCCCCGCGAGCGAGCGGTCCGACCAGCCCACCACGAAGCGCTCGCCCCACGCGGACACCTGCGGCGCCAGCGTCATCGAGCGTCCCTCCCCCACCAGGACGGAGTCCCCGAAGCCCGAGCCGCTGTCGAAGGCCGCGCGGACCTGGATGGCCGTCCCCGTGTCCTCGTTCCACACGGCCAGCGTCCCCCGGGGGCCCGTGGCGAACACGGGCATCCCCGGCTGACCGGGACGCCCCGCGCTCACCCTCACTCCGGGAGCCACCGTGCGCACCGTGTACGTGTGCGGCGAGGCAAGGCCCGCCCCCTGCGGCGTCTGCACGTCCTTCACCGTCACCGTGTAGTTCGTGGCGGGCGCGAAGGGCGGCACGGGCCGGAACACCACCGTGTTCGTGGAGGACTCGTAGTTGACCAGCCCCGTGACGCCCTCGACGCCCACCGTCCGCGCGTTGACGGTGGCCGGGTCCAGCGGCCGGTCGAAGCTCACGCGCAGCGGGCTCCCCAGCGGCACGAAGCGCGTGTCCGGAGCTGGCGTCGCATCACGCACCACCGGCGGAGAGGGCTCCAGCTCCGTGACGAAGTGGAAGCCCCCGAACTGCGCCAGCGTGTTGCCCGCGAGGTCCTCCACGGCGCTGACCCGCCCCCGGTAGCGCGTCTGGTACTTCAGCGGCTCATTCGGCGTGAAGGCGGCGTGGAGCTTCGCGTCGTCGTAGCGCAGCGTGCCCGGAACCCGGCGGACCACCTGCGTTCCGTCGGTGTTCAGCTCCTCCAGGTAGACGCGGTCCGGCGTGACGCTCTCCGGACGGAGTGGCTCGCTGAAGTGGACGATGATGGGCGCATAGCGCGCGGCCACCCCCACCGACGTCGCCTCCGGCAGCGTCCCCTCCACCCGCGGCGCGGTGGTGTCGCTCGACGCCGTCACAAAGAACGAGAACGCGTGCGCCTGCGTGAGCGCATTGCCCGCCAGGTCCTTCGCCCCCGTGGAGAGTGTCCCGGTGACGAGCGCACCCGGCGCGGGCAGCGGACTGACACGGAAGGACACCGACTGGCTCGGAGCATCGTAGGAGATGACACCCGTGAGCGGCGCCGCGGGGTTCGACCCCAGCACCTGCTCGAACCGGAGCGTGTCACCGGTGAGCGTGCGCGGGTCCATCGGCTCTTGGAAGGAGAGCGTGTACACCGGCCAGGTCGGCGACACGCCGCTCTCACCACTGCGGGGCCGCGTGGCCAGCACCTCCGGCGGCGACGTGTCCGCCTCCAGCCCCACCGTGAAGACCGATTGGTAGGGCGCCGGCAGGGACTTGCCCGACACCAGGCGCAGCGCCGTGGAGACGCCCACCGTCACCAACGTATCCGCCGTGAAGGGACGCCCCGGCGTGAAGGTCAGCGTGCGCGTGGCGGGGTCATGCGTCACCGCTCCCGCCACCGCGACGCCGTTCTCCGACACCGTGAGGACCTCCGCGCTCACGGTGGTGACATCGAGCGCCTCGGCGAACCCCACGATGACGCGCGCGTTGCGTGGGACGGCTTCCGCGTTCGACGCGGGCAGCACGTAGCCGATGAAGCCCACGCCATCCGACGTCTGCGTCCCACCATCGCCAGTCCCACCGTCCGGAAGTCCGCCATCGGGCGTGGGCTCGTGGCCCCCATCCGGTCCGCCCGCATCGGGCTCGCCCGCGGCATCCGGCGGTGTATTTCCATCAGGTTCGCTGTTCTTACAGCCAGGGACGACTGCCCAGAGGCCGAGGACGGCCAGGGCGCATCGCAGCCAGGAGAGTTTCGAGGTCATAGGGGAGTTCGCGAGACAACCACACGACGAGGTCGCACGTCCTCGCGTGCATTCAGAGCCCCCGGTGCGTCAGGGGCCGGATGTCGGCGGTGCTTCGACGCGGACCTGGGCCGTGCGCGCCCATCCCACGGATGCTGACTGCATCGACATACGCCATATCGTTGTCATCGCCTGGCGTAAATGCTCGATTCCAGAATAGATGTATCCCGAGTGTCTGACATTCCTCCGGCCCGTGAAGGTGCGCGTGGAGGCGGCCCTGGCAATCACCTCATGCAAGACGCATAGGGTCTCTGTCGCCCGCCGCGCAGGTGCCACAGGGCGTCTTCCATGCGCCGCATGCCCCTCACGGGGCTCTCGGCCGTCGTCCTGCTCACTGGAGCGGACACGCGCAGGCACACCACTCAGTGGGTGGCCCTGTATGAAGTCCCCGGCCTCGGCGACGCGGCGGCCGGAAGGACGAAGCCATCTCCCGCGACAAGAAGTCGCAGGAGCTGAACCCGAAGAACGACAACGCCGTGAAGAAGCTGCGCGAGCTCGGCGCGGCGTCGGCCACGGCGAAGGAGCGCGCGGCGCTCGGGGGCCTACGCCATCTCGTCGCTCAGCCGCGCGGCCTGGGTCAGCAGGTAGTCGCGCTCGGGCAGGCTCGTGGTGCCTTCGGCCGCCTTCCGGTAGTGGACCACCGCCGCGCCCGTCTTCCCCGCGCGCTCCAGCAGGTGCGCGCGCACCGCGTCGAGCCGGTGGTTCCCCTCCAGCCGGCCCTCCCTGGCCAGCCCCTCCAGCAGCGACAGCCCGGCCTGCGGCCCGTGCACCATCGCCGTCGCGATGGCGTGGTTGAGCGCCACCATCGGGTTGTCCATCAGCCCCATCAGCACCCCGTAGAGCGCCAGCACCTGCGGCCAGTCCGTGTCCTCCGCGCGCGACGCCTCGTCATGCACCGCCGCGATGGCCGCCTGCACCTGGTACATCCCCACCGAGCCCCTCGACAGCGTCGCGGAGATGAGCGCGATGCCCTCCGCAATCATCCCCGCGTCCCACAGGCTCCGGTCCTGCGCGTCGAGCGGAATCAGCTCCCCCGCGGGCCCCGTCCTCGCCGCCCTCCGCGCGTCCGTGAGCAGCATCAGCGCCAACAGCCCCGCCACCTCGCCGTCCTCCGGCAGCAGCGTGTGCAACATCCGCGTCAGCCGAATCGCCTCGCCCGACAGGTCCGTGCGATGCAACTCCGGCCCCGAGGTGGCCGTGTAGCCCTCGTTGAAGATGAGGTAGAGCACGTGCAGCACCGCGCCCAGCCGCTGCGCGCTCTCCTCCGGCGTGGGCTTCTGGAACGGCACCCCGGAACTCTTGATGCTCTGCTTGGCCCGGCTGATGCGCTGGGCCATGGTCGCCTCGGGCACGAGGAAGGCCTTGGCGATTTCCGCCGTCGTCAACCCGCCCACCGCGCGCAAGGTCAGCGCGATGGCCGACGCCGTGGACAGCGCCGGGTGACAGCACATGAACAGCAGCACGAGCGCGTCATCCCGGCCCGCCAGCTCGTCGCCATCCAGGGACATCACGAGCTGGAGCTCCGGCGGCACCAGGCTGACCACCAGCTCCTCACGGTGACGGCGCGCGGTCTCCGCGCGCACGTGGTCCGTGATTCGCCGCGAGGCGACCTGAATCAGCCAGGCGCGCGGGTCGTCCGGCACGCCCTCGCGAGGCCACTGCAAGGCCGCCGCGAGCAGCGCTTCCTGCACCGCGTCCTCCGAGGCTCCGAAGTCCCGAAACCGCCGGATGACCGCGCCGAGCACCCGCGGCGCGTGCTCGCGCAACAGGTGCTCGATGCGAATGTCCCTCGACTCCGTCATCACATCAGGTCGGGCGGAGGACCGCTCATCACCTGGCGGACCTCGATGGGCATGTTCATCGGCTTGCCGCCGAGCCCAGGCGCCGCCGAGGCCTCCGCGGCGATGGCGTAGGCCCGCTCCGGGCTGTCCACCTCGATAATCCAGTAGCCCGCGAGGAACTCCTTCGACTCCGGGAACACGCCATCGGTGATGGGCTTGCCGTCCGCGCCCGCGCGCACGCGCCTGGCCTGGTCCGGCCCCGCCAGCCCCTCGGCCGCCACCAGCTCCCCCGTCGCCCCGAGCTTCGTCGCGAAGCCCGCCATGAACGCGATGTGCGCCTGGAGGTCCTTCTTCGGCCAGCTCATCACCTGGTACGGACCGCCGCTCGGGGTGTTCATCATCAGCATGTACTTCATCTTCATGGTGGCTCTCTCTTCTCTGGGCCTCCGCGCCCCGGCATTGGGTGCGCGTTCATTGGGATGTCGGAGCCACGCGCGAGGTCTCGACATCGACCCGTGAAGATTATCGGCGGGCCTCGCAAGTCAGCGGAACAACTGTGTTCTTCCGCTCCGGGGGCCGCCTGCGACGCGCCGCATTATCGGCGAAATTTCAGAGGACCTTGTCCGGACCCAGCCCCCCCTTGGGGTAGACGCCTGCCCAGACCGCGCTCCCTTCAGGTGCGTAACAGGGGACTGGACCTCTTGGCGCCTCTTGAGCCTCAACACCCCGTGGCCTGGGGTGGCCCTCGTGCCGGAGCCCACCTCGCACATCCCGTGGGCATGCCCAGGTGCTCCTGAATTGCCCGCACCCCGAGGGCCGGTACTCGGGACTGACGACGACAAACCTGGTGCCTCAGCAATCCGGTGCGATACACCCCGCGAGGTCCGTGTCGCGAGTTCCCGCGCCTGAGCCGTCCAAACCGAGGGGAGCCAATCCAACATGGCCTTCACGACCGCTCCTCTCCGTGCGCTCGGCATCGTTCTGGTGACGACGCGCGCGCTGGCGGCCACGCCCCCGGCTGCGCCCACACCTCGTGCGCTCGTGTTCGCCCAGAATCCCGTCCGGACCCCTGTTCCCAGCGAGCAGGAGCTCCCGCTTCCTCCCTCGGGGAGACGACTGGCGCATCCATGGTTCGAGGCACTGTCCTGTGTCGTCCCCGAAGCCCATCCGCTTCCACCGGAGGACGCGCGCTTTCTTCCTGAGCGCGTCTGCTCTCTCCAGTCGACCGCCCGGCCTGATGCGCGCGGCCTCTTCGCCACACCGCCCCGCCAGGACGTGGACGGGTCCTCTCCGGATGCCTTCGCGGAGGCCTCGCTCTTCTTCCACGCGGCAGCGACCTTGAACTACTTCCGTTCCCTCGGGTGGGAGCGCCCCTGGCCTGACGAGAAGCCGCCGCTCCGGCTCGTGGCGGACGTGCGGATGCCCTCACGGGACGGAAAGGTCCTCCTCCCGTGGGGCGATGCGCTCTTCGTGCCCGCCGCCGAGGGGGATGCGCGCGCGCACGACACCATCTGGTTCGGACGGGGCCCCGGGGTGAACCTCGCCTATGACGGCGACACCATCGCGCATGAGGTGACCCATGCGCTCCTGGAGCCCTTCCTGCCACGGAGCGCCTGGCGGCTCGACACATTCGGCGCCGACGGCTCGCCTGGCGCCATCGATGAGGGGCTCGCGGACTACTTCGCCGCCGCCATCTCGGGAGACCCCTTCCTCGGAGAATACGCCGTGCGGGCTGCCGAACCCTGGCGCTCGCGCAACATCCACGCGCTGGCCCGCTGCCCCGAGGCACTCGTGGGACAGCGCCACACCGACGCCCTGCTCCTGTCCTCCGCGCTCTGGGCCCTCCGTGAGCCCGCGAGCCCGTCCCAGCGTGGGGTACTGGACCGCGCGGTGCTCACCACGCTCCAGACCGTCCAGCCGGCCTCCGCGCTGTCCCTGGAGCGCTTCCTGGAAGCACTTGTCACCACGCTCACCCGAGAGGCCCCCGAGCTCGCCCGCTCCGCCCAGGAGACGTTCTCCCGCCGGGGCCTCCTTCCCGCCTGCCCGCGCGTGCTGGAGCTGGAGCCGGGGCAAAGCCTTGGAGGGAGCGCTGGAGCCTTCGTGGCTCCTGGCGGGCGCTCCCTGCGGATGAAGGGACTGGCGCCCGGCCTCCTCCAGTTCCATGCCCGTGTCCCGCCGGGGACCACGGCCATGTCCCTGCGTTTCAGGAGCGGCGCCCCCCGGCCCCCACCGGGGCAGGAGCTGACGCCATTCCACCCCGTGGTCCTCGCCAGGCGCCACCGCCCTCTTCAGTGGCGCCATGACGGTCCCCAAAGCCACTCCGACGCGGACGTCACGACGGTCCCACTGCCCGGGGCGTGGAGAAGCGCACGCATCGAAACGGAGGGCGCCTCCGACGTCTTCCTCCAACTCGCCAACGCGGGCGAGCTGGATGGCTGGTACGACCACCTCTCCCTCGAGTTCGAGAGTGGCCCTCCCGCGCCAGCCGCCCCGCCCGAGCCAGCGCCCCGCCTCCCATCTTCCTTCTGGGGATGGATGGGAGGCGCGAGCGCCGGCCTGGGAGCCTGGCTTTGGCGGAGGCGACGAAGGTCGCCGAGCGCCTAGCGGCAACTCCTGTCGAGCACGTAGCCGACGTACATGGACGTATTCGCGCTATCCACCACGAGCCCGCGGAGATAGCCATTTGCGCCACAGCCGAAGGAGTACTCGGGCAGGTTGCCCACCGTGCAGCCATCGTTCTTTCCGCCCACCCTGGGCATCACGGTGAGCGTCCCCGTCTGGAGATTCCGGCACGACAGCACAATCGTCGACAGGTTTTGCGCACTGCACCACGTCTGATTGGGCGCTCCACTGGCCCAACCGTTGATTCCGGTGACCTTCTGGACAACTTCACCGGCTGCGCAGTCCAGGGTGAAGGAATCACCATTCGTGCCCCCAATCGCGGGGGCGCTCGTGGCGGCACCGATGATCCTTCCGGAGTCGAAGCGGGCACAGCGCATCCCGAGCGCGTCCAACCAGGCGCCTTCCCGCCCGTGGATTCCGACCGCCACCTCGTCGTCCCCGCACGTAAGGACCTGGACGGTGTCGTTCTTTTCGCACTTCGTCCCCGTGGCGTCGCGCAGATACCCGGGCTTGCAGGTCCAGGGGCAGTTGGCCTGAGCAGCCGTCGGACTCGTATACACCGCGTTCGCAGGTGCGTTCGTGCAGGCGTTACGAGCATTGGAGTTCGCGGGAGACCAATACCCGATGCCCACGTCGACACAGACACCATTGGAGAGGTACTGGCCCGCATCGCAGAGGAACGACACACAGCGGTGGGGACTGGTCGACGTATCACACTCCAGACCCGCGGCGCAGTCGCTCTGCTGGAGACACACCTTTCCGCGAGGGCATGGAGCGCAGGGTCCCCCGCAGTCCACGTCGCTCTCATCCCAGTTCTTCTCACCGTTATTGCACTGCGCGCCAAAGCAGACCGGACCGATGACGGGGATTGAAGCACAGTACATCTGGAACCCATCCTGCTGCAGCACACAGTCGGAGTTCTGCTTGCACTTCTTGCCGCTCCCGCAACGTGCACAGATGGAGCCGCCGCAATCCACGTCCGTCTCGTCGCCGGATTTCATGCGGTCCTTGCAGCGAGTCGGGACACAGAAGGTGCCGTCGCTTACCTCGGACTCGCAGTCCCCCGCCACCGCGCATCGCGCTTTCACCTTGCACTTCGCGCAGTCATTTCCACCGCAGTCGATTCCGCTCTCGTCGGCGTCCTTGACACCCGTGTTGCAGTGGTTCTGTACGCACGTTCCAAAATCGACTCCGCCCTTCTCCTCCTTCTTGCAGTACCCGGATGCGCAATCCTCGGGGCGGATGCAGCCCTGCTTGTTCCCGCAGGGCTTGCACTTCGAACCGCCGCAGTCGATGCCCGTTTCGTCTCCGTCCACGACACCATTGGCGCAGTGGTTCGCCGCCGAGCACTTGCCCGCGTTGCAATACCCGAGCGCGCAGTCCGAGTTGACCAAGCACTTCTTCCCCTCCGCGCAAGCGCTGCAGGCGCCGCCGCCACAGTCCAGGCCCGTCTCACTCCCGTCCCGTACCCCATTGCCACATGTGTTCGAGCAATAGCCCAGGCCGTCGTTCAGGCTGAACTTCTGCTCCAAGAGCTTGAACTGATGGTTGTAGATTTCGATGGGGCCAATGTCCCAGCCGAGCCCCTTCCCGTCAGGGTTCATGAAGCTGGCTCCTGGGGGTTGAAGCCTGCCTCCCACCTGGACACCCAGGTTGCCATCGAGCCCCAGTGTGATGTCCGCCTTGGGCTTCTTCGCCTCACAGCGCGACGCGTACTTCGCAGTGGCCACCAGCGACGCGCGGACTCCTGCGTTCATTCCGAGAGCGTCGTACACGTACACGTTGATGCGGGGAATGAGCCCGCAGACAACCACGAGGCTGCCTTCACCAGTCACCGTGATGTCGGTGTTCTTCTTCTTCTCAAACTGGGCCGGCGTCGTCGTCACCTCTCCGTTCTCATAACGCGCCGCGAACTTGAAGCTGGTGTTGTGCTCGAAATTCACGTTCGCCTTGACTCCCGCCTTCGCCTCGAATCCACACTCAAGATCAACCTGGAGGGTCTGGGTCAGGACGACCGGCACGGGCCCGGCGAAGATGGTCTGCACCGCCGGCTTCGTGAGGAGGATGGTGCGCTTCCATCCACCCGCGGGCCGCATGTCCGGATGGCCCAGATACTTCTTTTTCGCTTGGGCGAGGACGTCCTCAGCGAACTTCGTTCTCTCCGCGAGCTTGTCCTGGAGCTTCTTGCCCGTCAGACCGTCCGCGGATTCAATCTTGGCGTTCAGGATGGCCTCGACATCGAGCTTGAGCCTGGACTTGCTATCCACGTTCAACCACATGGAGGTCGATTGGTTCCCTCCCAGGATGGGAGGCACCTTCACACCCACCTGCACACCCGGGTTGAAGGAATAGTCCACCGACGACTTCCCCGTACCCTTCAGCGAGAGCTTGATTGGGGTCTTCCCCGCCTCGTTGAAGCTCTTCTCATACTCGAGCTTGAACAAGGCGCTCGAGTAGTTGTTCTTGATTTCGGGTTTGATCTCCACGCCCGTGGTGATCCCCTCGACCGTCACCGCCTTCCAGACATCCACCGCCGCGGCAGCCACCGCCTTGGCCGCGCCGCCCAGTGCATCTCCCACCGCGGTGATCGCGTTCCAGATAGAGCCCAGGAAGGGGTCTCCGGGGAGCGCCGCGTCCCCTTCCTCCTCGGCTTCGGGCAGAGGCTCGTCGTCGGGATTTCCCTCCGCCGTGGGCGACATGACGTTCGCGTCGACATACAGGTGCCTGGCGGCCCACTCGAGGTCGAGCTTCGAGATGTCGACGGTCTGCACTTCCGAGTAGTCGAACGTGAACTGCATCTCCCCCGTGACGATGTCCTGGAGAGCCACGGCTTCCGTCTCGACGACGAGGGTGTCATCCACCTCGGTAACGGAGACGACCCGGCGAGCGAAGCCGAGAGGATTCGCTCCCGGGCCATCGCTCGGCGCCGCCACCACCACCTTCCCTTCTTCCCAGAGCAGCACCTCGGGGTGGTCCGCCT
Source organism: Myxococcus sp. AB036A (assembly GCF_006547355.1). NCBI lineage: Bacteria > Pseudomonadati > Myxococcota > Myxococcia > Myxococcales > Myxococcaceae > Myxococcus > Myxococcus sp. AB036A. The sequence goes on from NZ_VHLC01000026.1 coordinate 70,480, forward strand.
TCGGGAAGATGAGCGTGTCCGGCCGGACGACGACGTTGCGCGCCTGCGCCTCCGTGACGACCTCCACCCAGGGCTGGGGTTGAAGGTTGTTGTAGTCGGGCTCGAACTGGGGCTCCCACACGAGGCTGTCGAGGTCCTCATGAGGACTCTTCGCCGTAAACGTGTCCGGGTTGTCATCCTCGGGGGTCGTGTCGCCGCACGCACCTGCCAACAGGAAAGTGACGACCATCGCCAGTCCCAGGGGGGGACAGCGACTCATCCAGGGACGCTGCGAACGCCTTCGCTTGAACATCGTTTCTCCAGGAGGGGAAATGTTCGCGCCTCAGCAAACGCCGTTCCAAAGGGCAACCGCCGCGTTTTCGCACCTGGGAGGCCACGAGGACGTGGCTTGACGTGTCAACGGCACGTCCATGACGCGTCAAAGGCGCCCATGAAACGCACGCGCCTGTCCGAGCGATGCCTGCTGCGCGTGGCCGCGAATCGCCGAGGGCCTGCGCGGCACGGGCAAGGTGGGCATGGATGACGGCATGAGCGCCAGCGTGCCCATGCGTCGATTTCCTTGCCCTCCGACCCGGTCCCGGTTCCGGGTGGGCGCGACACAGCCGCAACGCGGCTCGGCGCTCCTGGCAAATGCCGGAGCCACAGGGTCCACACTTCGCGAGACCCGCCCGGAAACGAGCGGTCCGCTCACCGACGTTCCCCTTTCGAGGCCCTCCCGCTCTCCGTCATGGACCAGCGCGACAGCCTCCGCGGTCCACGGACGACTTCACCCTGACAAGGCCCCCCGTGCGACGCGCCTGCCGGGGCGTGGAGACCGCCCCCCCCGGGGAGCAGGCATGCCTCCGCATGGAAACGACTGGCACTGGCGTTGCAATGTCTCGCGGCGAGCCGTCCACGTCCGAGTACCAGTACAACTACACGTACGTCGCTCCGCTCGCGCTGGCCCAGGAAGTTTCCTTGGGCCATCGGCCCACACTGGAGTGGTGGGGACAGACCATGGAGCACCTCCCGCACATCGTGAACAACCGCCCACACTGGGTCCAAGAGTAGGAGCAGCGCAAGAACGGGGGCTCGGCGCCGCCACTCCATGCCCCTGGCCCGAAAGGCATTCAACTGAAACCGACTCCTCGCGGCAAATCCTATCACACCGCCAGTACTTGACTTCCCACAGGAAGATTCATTTCATTTACAAATGCTAAATCAAACTCCGGAATATCAATCCTGCATCCAGAGCTCAGAGAAAGTCTCCTGGCGTCTTGATGACCTATTGCCCAAGGACACCGTCCTGGATTTCAGCCACCGGTTCCTTTCGGATGCGCTGACGGGCGCGGAAGCCATTCCCTTCCTGAACGCGGAGGAGCGGCTGATGCTGAATCACATCCGCTCCAACAGCTATGCGCACCTGTTCCTGTTCCTGGAGGAGTACGCCGTGGCCCTGGCCGCCCAGCGCGCCAGCCTCGAGTTGCACGGGAACGCGACGCACATGCGCGCGCTCCTGCGCTTCACGGAAGAGGAGCTGAAGCACCAGCAGCTCTTCGCGCGCTTCACCGGCGCGTTCGCCCGGGGGTTCAAGGTCGTCCCTGCCCTGCTCGACAACCACGTCGAGGTGGCACGGGCCATCATGGCGAAGTCGAATCTGGGGGTGCTCATCTTCAACCTGCACCTGGAGCTGATGACGCAGCAGCACTATCTGGAAACGGTCCGCGGAAACAATGCCGAGGCGCTGGATCCGCTGTTCTGCAACCTGCTCAAGCACCACTGGCTCGAAGAGGCGCAGCACACCCGGCTGGACTTCCTGGAGGCGCAGAAGATCCTCTCCCGGGAACCCGACAAGTTGGACGAAGCCCTCACGGAGTACGCGGAGCTGCTCCAGGCACTGCGGGGGACGTTGAACGCCCAACTCGCGCTGGATCTCCAGACGCTGGAGAAGGCGGTGGGGCGCACGTTCACCCCGGAGGAACACAAGCACCTCGCCGAGTCCCAGGAGCGTTCGTATGTCTGGGGCTTCATCGGAATGGGGATGAAGGCGCCCCTCTTCCTCTCACGCCTGCGCGCGCTCTCCCCCATCGCCGAGCAGTGCATCCTGGAGCTGGCGCCGACGTACTACTGTGATTGAGGCGGGCTTCGGGACCGCCGCCTCGCCGTGACAGTCCGGACGGGCCGCCCCTCTTCCGAGGCTGGGGGGCGACCAAAGCGTGAGGGCTCCCCCGCGCTGCTGACGGCCCATGCTCCTTTCGTCGCGCGCGTCGATGCCGGGCTGAATCACCAAATCGGCTCGCTGAGCGCTACGATTTCGGCCACGAGCGCGTCCTCGGTCGTCGCCTCTGATTGAAGCGCCACCGCTGGCGTAAACCACAGGCACCCTCGCCCATTCATGAGTTCGGTCACCGCACGCGGCACGGCCCGAACTTCGTGTTCTCGACGAGCGGGACTGGGAGGTCCTTGAACAACTGGCTGCATCTGCTCAAGAGTTCGTGCACCCGTCGAACGATGGGGGAACGGCGGTGTTTCTCACGGGAATGCTCAGAGACCTGAGGAAAGTGGCCCTCCGGATTGATCAATCCCGACACCCGTGGCGTCCAAGCGTGCGCACCATGACGCCGCCCTCGCACAGGCATGACGCCTCCGCGAGAGGCGTCCCACCTCAGGCCCACGCCCCATGTGGAAACTCCATCTCGTCCCGCTTCTGTGTCTGCTCACCATCACTACCGGTTGCACCGAACCGCCCGCTCCACTCGCTCATGCGGCCCCGCGCCAGCGCCCCATTGCGAACCGATACATCGTCGTGCTCCGCCCGGAGGCCCGCTCCGCATCCCTGGGGCCCCAGAAGACGCGGGAGCACGTGTCGAACCTCGCCAAGACGCATGGCGCGAAGGTGCTCCACACCTATGAGCATGCCCTCCAGGGCTTCTCGGCGGAGCTGGACGACGCGCGCTTGGAGGCGCTGCGCGCCGACGAGCGCGTGGCCTTCATCGAGCAGGATGCATGGGTGCGCCCGCTCGCCACGGCGGAGACGGTGGCGTGGGGCCTGGACCGCGTGGACCAGGAGGACCTGCCCCTGGATGGCCTCTATCGCCCGGCGCTGAGCGGCGCGGGTGTCCACGCGTACGTGCTCGACACGGGCATCCGCTCCACGCATGCCGAGTTCCAGGGACGCCTGGGCGAGGGCTTCGACGCGGTGGACCCCGACGCTGGCGCGGAGGACTGCGACGGGCACGGCACCCACGTCGCGGGCATCCTCGGTGGCACGACCTGGGGCGTGGCCCGGGCCGTGACGCTGCATCCCGTGCGCATCCTGAACTGTGACGGAGAAGGCCCCCTGTCGGGCATCATCGCCGGCATCGACTGGGTCGCCGCCCATCACCAGTCCCCCGCGGTCGCCAACCTGAGCATCGGGCTGGAGGTCTCGGAGGCGCTGGACCAGGCGGTCCGCAACGTCGTGGCCGCCGGCGTCACCGCCGTGGTGGCCGCGGGCAACTTCGGCGTCAGCGCGTGCGACGAGTCTCCTGGTCGCGCGGCGGAAGCCCTCACCGTGGGCGCCACCAACGTGGAGGACTCCCGCGCGTCATTCTCGAATCACGGCCCCTGCGTCGACCTGTACGCGCCGGGCGAGGACATTCGCTCCGCCGGCATCGCCGACGACACGGCAAGCGAGGTCTTCTCCGGTACCTCCATGGCCACCCCTCACGTCGCCGGCGCCGCCGCGCTCTACTTGGAGATCCACCCCACCGCCACCCCGGCCCAGGTGATGGACGCGCTCGCGGGCGCCGCCATCTCGGGCCGCGTGAAGAACGCCGGGCCGGGCTCCCCCGACCTGCTGCTCCAGGCTGGCTTCCGCCGCTCGACGGGGGACCTCCACCGCCCCTGGGCACACGTCGTAACGCCCTTCCCCTGGAGCACCGTGCGCGCCACCTCACGTGTGCGGGTGCTCGCCTGGGACGATGCGGCGGTCCGGCGCGTGGACCTCTGGGTCAACGGCCTCCTGCGCGCCAGTGACGACACCCACCCCTTCGAGTTCGACTGGGACACCCGGGAAGAGCTCAACGGCCCGGCCACCCTGGAGGTCCGCGCCTACGACACCGCGCTCAAGTCCTGGCGCGCCGCGCCCATGACGGTGACGGTGCGCAACCCCGACATCGCCGACTTCGATTCGACGCTCCAGGCGCCCCGCTGCACCACCCTCGCGTCCGCGTGCGACACCGGCGTGCTCGTGCGCGGCATGGGCACCGTGGGGCCAGAGCGCCATGCGCCCAACACGCTCGGTGCGAGCTGTGCGGATGGCGACGCTGGCACCTACCTCATCACCGCGACGCTGGAGGGGCTGCGCGTCTCCAGCCAGGACGGCGGCCCTCTCACCGCCGGCAAGCCGGTGAAACTCACCGCGACCGCCTTCGGCTTCGTGCCCTTCCTGGAAGCGGTGGACCTCTTCCACGCGCCCGACGCGCGCAGCCCCCAATGGACGCATGTCGCCCGGCTCCCGCTCGAAGTGACAGGGGCGCAGGAGCTATCCACCACCTTCACGCTTCCAGAGGGAGGGCTCCAGGCGATTCGCGGCATCCTCGGCACCCATCCCACCCCGGTCAGCTGCGCCCCGGGAGATTGGACAGACCACGACGACCTCGTCTTCCCCGTGGCCCCCTCGAGTCGCTGAAGGCCTACGGCAGCGCGCCGTTGTCGCCAGTGGGAGCGCGTCGTGTCCCCGCGTCGCGGGAAGCGTGAGCTTCCTAGGCCCCGGGCGCGGATTGTCGGCGAGCTGGGGCAAGGCCCCCAGCTCGGCCTGTCGCTCGCCTGCGCCGCTTCCTCCAGGCCTCGGAGTTGCGGCGGGCGGAGTGTATGTCCCCGAGCCTCAAAGCTGGCGGTGCCCTTGGCAGTTCCGACTGCGCTTCGCCGGCACAGGAACGCGATGGCCGCGCGCGGGCCTCGCACACTCGCCTGGACGCGCTGCAAGGGGTGGCCTTGGCGCTGTGAGGCATCCCCAGAAGGATGGGGGCCCTGTTGAGGGGGAGGGAGGGTGCCGAGGGGCCGCCCGAGTGATGCTCCCGTCCGCAGCCGTCGCGAGCCTGGGGACGCTCGAGTCGCCGCCCAGCGTCGCCACGCCTCGTCCATGCTGACTGGGAGCGACGACCTCCTATACTTCCGCCATCATGACGGAGCCGAACTGGCTGAACTGGACGCGGGAACTCCAAGCAATCGCCCAGACAGGGCTCACATTCGCGCGCGACCCTTATGACCGCCAGCGCTACGAAATGCTGCGCGCGCTCGCATCCCAAATCATGGCGGAACATACCACCGCGCCTGCCGAGCGAATTGAGTCTCTATTCGAAGGTGAAAGCGGATACGCCACTCCGAAAGTCGATGTCCGCGGAGCGGTGTTCGACGAACAAGGCCGAGTGCTCATGGTGCGGGAGATTTCCGATGGCGGGGCCTGGACGCTGCCCGGCGGCTGGGCTGATGTGAACCTGACGCCAGCGGAGAACGTCATCAAAGAAGTACGGGAGGAGAGCGGATTCGAAGTGCGTGTGCGCAAGCTCGCGGCTGTCTGGGATCGCAACCGTCAGGGGCACCCGCCTGCGGTATTCTCGTGCTGCAAATTCTTCTTTATCTGCGAGTTGGTGGGGGGAACGGCGGCGACGAGCGTGGAAACGTCGGAGGTGGGATGGTTCCGCGAAGACGAGCTGCCCGATGACATCTCTCTCGCCCGGGTGCTTCCCAGTCAGGTCCGGCGCATGTTCACGCACGCACGCGACGCCGCGCTTCCGACCGACTTCGATTGAGCCGAGCCGCCAGCCGCTTCGAGGGCTGCGCGCTGCCACGACGGCGGCCCTTTCGGTCCAGACTCCTCCGCCTTGAGGCCTTCGACTGGCTCCACGCTGCTGGCCTTGAGGGCCGGGTAGATGAAGGCGAGGTAGGTGACGACCAAGAGCTCGAAGCCCATCTTCAGGCCGCCGCGGCCACTGCCCGCGGCGATGAAGCCGGTGTTGACGCCCAGCACCAGCACTAGGAAAAGGGCTCGACCTGCGACCCGGTTCATCCCCAACGAGCGCGACCATCGCCCGACACTGGGCCCACGACACGCCCGCCGTGCACCACGAGCAGGCGCTCAGGGTGGGCGGCGACGGCCTCGGGGACGCTGCTTGCTGCAATCACGACCAGGTCTGCGCGGCAGCCGGGATGCAGTCCGTAATCGGTGATTCCGAGCACCTCCGCTGCGGAGTCGGTAACGAGCGAAGACGCGTACTCCAGGTCGTCGTCGGACATCAACTCGGCTTGGAGCCCGATGATGGTCGCTCGTTCGAGCATGTCCGCGGTTCCATACGGCCACCAGGCGTCTCGGATGTTGTCGGAGCCGGCGAACACTCGGACGCCATGCTCGCGTAGAGCCCGCAGCGGTGGCATCGAGCGGCTGGGGCCGTTCGTCATGATGGCGACCCCGGCTGCGCCGAGAGCGGCGGCCGTTCGTGCGAGCTCGTGCTCGTCGATCTGCCCGAGCGCGTAAGCATGGCTGACCGCGACCTTGCCGCTGAGCCCCAACGCCTTCGTGCGTTCGGCAATGGCGCGTAGTTGTTGGGTGCCGACCTCGCCGCCGTCGTGAAGGTGGATATCAATCCCCGAGCCGTGCCGGTCGGCGAGCCCGAAGACAATGTCGAGCTGACCGGCGACGTCGCCGTCGAAACCGGCAGGGTCGAGTCCGCCGATCACGTCGGCGCCCTCCGAGAGCGCCGCGTCGAGCAGGTCGGCGACCCCTTTCGCGGTGACGATGCCGCTTTGCGGGAACGCGACCAGCTGGATACCGAGCCGATCCCGAAAAGCTTCACGCACCTCGACGAGGGCGTGCAAGCCATCGAGCTTTTCAACCGGGTCGATGTCGACATGGGAGCGGATGTGACCGGTGCCGAGGGACACCATGCGGTTGGCGAGGGCCGTGGCTCGCTGCGCGACCGAAACGCCGACTTCGTTGCGCAGAGCGCGCTCGTCCACGGTCCGCTGCCGGATTGAGCCCGCCGCGCGGTGCGGCTGCCACGGCGCTCCGAAGAAGGTCTTGTCGAGATGGCAGTGGCCGTCCACCAGCGCAGGGAGCAGCAATGCGCCATCGAGTTGAATGGATGTCGCTTCGCGGTGAGCGCTCTTGCCCGTGTCCGGTCGATGTTCGTCGATCGATGCGATGCGGCCATCGCGGAGGAGGACGTCCACGCGGCGGCCGTCAGGAAGGGTTACGTTCACCAGCTCGACTGGGGTGGACGTACGAGAGGAGTCGACTGACTGACGCATCCGTAGCTCCTTATCGGTCATCCCTGATGGCGCTTCCACTCGTCGTACAGTCCGTGCTCGTCCGCCGGGCGCAGAGGCCGCAAGGCGAGGGACTGGGCTTGGGGCTCGCGGGTCAATTGCGCGTAGATCGGCGCTGTGGAGAGGCCGAAGGCTTCGCCCTCCTCGTTGGAGTAAGCGAAATAGGCGCCCTGGATTCCGCACAGGTACATGGCGGCCAGACACATCGGGCAGGGATGACCACTGGCATAGACGACGCAGCCGCTCAGGCTGGCGCTCCCGAGGCTCTGGCTCGCTTTGCGAATGGCCAGAAGCTCGGCGTGGGCGGTGGGATCCTTCGTCTGATTGACCTCGTTGACCGCGCGCGCAATTACCCGACCGTCGCGCACGAGCAAGGCCCCGAAGGGACGGCCACCGGACTTGACGTTGGTGCGAGCCAGGGCGATGGCCTCGCGCATGAATTCTTCGGCGGACGGCTCCATCAGCGACCTCCGGCGGCTACGAGCATTTTGGCAATCGCGTCTTGTTTGCGCTCGCGGGCGTGCTGGAGCGGCGTGACGCCGTTTCCGTCCGCCAGGTTGACGTCGGCGCCTCCATCAATCAGGAGACGAACGATCTCCTGGTGACGTGGCCCGCCGTCGCTGAGCAGGATCGCCTCGAGCAGTCCAGTCCAGCCCAGGCGGTTGACGTGGTTCGGATCGACGCCGGCTTGCAGCAACGTCTTCACGACCTCCACGTGGCCGCGTTCACAGGCCGGAATGAGCGCAGTGCCGCGGTAGCGGTTGGTGCTCTTCAGGTCGGCGCCGTTCTTCAAGGTCAGGCGCAGGATCTCCAGGTACCCCCGCGCTCCAGCCAGGAGGTAGGCGCTGTCGAGCTGGCGGTTCTGGAGGTTCACATTCGCTCCTGCCTCGATGAGGGCGCGGGCGGCAGCCACGTGGTTCCCGTCAGTCGCCAACAAGAGCGACGTGTTGCCCGCAGAGTCCCGGGCGTCTACGGCCGCCCCCTGGCGCAGCAGCTCGGAGACCATCGCCGCATCGCCCTTCTCTGCAGCCCGCAAGAGGGCCTCGGGCGGCACGGGAGCGCCGCCGTCCCCGGCTCCCGCAGAAGCTGAGCAGGCCATCGTGAACAGCGTCATGAGCATCACCCTCCAAATGTTCGCCAGGTGCACGACTTCACCTCCTGACGAGGTGCTCTAATCCCCGGCCATCCCATGCGGAAGCGAAATGCCGGAATGATTACCAGTGGGGTTCTGAATAGTTCGGCCGAGAGCCCTTTGTGGAGACACCCGGATGATCAATCTCTTCTTGCTGCGAAGCTTCGTCGCGGTCGTTGAAACGCATGAGTGATGCGCTCGTCCGGTGGACAGGTCGCTTGAGCCCCCTTGGGGTGATCTGCCCCCGTTCTTCGGACCACCCCGGCCCCCAGGGCATCGGGCATCGACAAGCATCGGTGGACAGGTGCCCCGGCCATGCTTCTCTTGATCGCAGGGGGTGCCATGTCCTTCGAGGATCGTGTCGATGCGGGCCGGCGGCTCGCCCAATTGCTGCGCGAGCGTGGATACACGGGTGAAGGCACGCTCGTCCTGGCGTTGCCCCGCGGGGGTGTACCTGTGGCCTTTGAGGTGGCAACAGCACTGGGCGCACCGCTGGACGTCTGGGTGGTCCGCAAGGTCGGTGTGCCGGGCTACGAGGAGCTGGGCCTCGGCGCGGTCGCGGAAGGCGGTGTCGCGTTCGTCAACCGGAGGCTGATGGACGAGGTGGGCGTCACCGAGGCGGACCTGCAAGGCCTCGTCCGTCAGAAGACGGATGAAGTGAAGGTCCGGGTGGCGCGCTTCCGCCAGGGCATCGGGGCGCCTCGAATCGAAGGCCAGCGCATCATCCTGGTGGACGACGGCATCGCGACGGGAGGTACCGTCCGAGCGGCCATCCAGGCGCTCCGCATGCACCGGCCCGGCAGCATCATCCTCGCGGTCCCCGTCGCTGCATCCCAGACGCTCGCAGAGCTCGCCCCCCTGGCGGATGACGTGGTGTGCGTGCTTTCAACGCCGTCGCTGTATGCCATTGGCCAGTGGTACGCCGACTTCCAGCAGGTTCCAGATGAAGCGGTCGCGACGCTGCTGGCACAGGCCCGACTCACCCTCGGTCACGACCGTCACGCGCCGCCCGGCGACACGGCCCACCCCTGACCGGGCGCCCCGAAGCATCCGCGAGCCACCACCACCCGGGCCGCGATATCCCGGTCTCACAGGAGCCCACCGGGCGCAGTTCATCCCGGCCCTCCGAAGGAGCCGCCGTTCCGGCGCAGGGATGGCAGCTCGAGCCCTGCCGTGCATCACGCTCCATCCCCACCCTTCACAGGAGGCCACCAGGCCCGAGCAGGAGCAAGTGATGCCCGTCTACGAGTTCTACTGCCGCAAGTGTAAGGAGCCCTTCACCGAGATCATGAGCGTCAAGGAGCACGATGAGCGAACGCCCAAGTGCCCACGCTGCCAGGAGACGAAGGAGGTGGAGAAGCGCATCTCCACCGTTCATACCGTGACCACCAAGAAGTGGCTGACGCTCTGACGGGCTTGCTCCGCGCCGCACCTGTGGCGGGGGGCCGACTCACGATGACTCCGGATACGCCGGACAGGGAGCGGAGCGCCAATGGCTCGACGCCTTCGGCCTCGGGGAAGGTACTCACCCTCCTGCTCTGCGGAGATGTGATGACGGGCCGGGGCATCGACCAGGTCCTGCCCCACCCTGCTCCGCCGGGCCTCCACGAGGACTACCTGAAGGATGCGCGGGACTACGTCCGGCTGGCAGAGGAACGCAATGGCCCCATCCGGACGCCCGTCGGCTTCGGTGAGCTCTGGGGTGACGCGCTCGAGGAGATGGAGCGAGCCGCGCCGGACGTTCGAATCATCAACCTGGAGACGAGCGTCACCACAAGCGAGGCGTGGTGGCCAGACAAGGGCATCCATTATCGCATGCACCCGGAGAACGCGGCGTGCCTTACAGCCGCCCGGATCGATTGCTGCGCGCTGGCGAACAACCACGTGCTGGACTGGGGCTATCCGGGGCTCCTCGAAACGCTGGCGACCCTCCAGCGCCTGGGCATCGCCACCGCGGGGCTCGGGGAGGACCAGGAGCGAGCACGGCGGCCGGCCATCCTGGATGTGACCGGGGGCCGGGTCGCCGTGTTTTCGTTCGGTGATAGCAGCAGCGGAATCCCGCCCGTCTGGGCCGCGACGGAAGACCGGCCCGGCGTGGATCTGCTGCCAGCGCTGTCACCCACCGCAGTGCGGCAACTGGGCGAGCGCGTCGCGGCCGTCAAACGCACGGGCGACATCGTCGTTGCCTCCATTCACTGGGGCGGCAACTGGGGCTATGCAGTGCCGGACGCGCAGCGGGCCTTCGCGCGAGCGCTCATCGATGAGGCCGACGTCGACCTCATCCATGGCCACTCGTCGCACCACCCTCGCGGCATCGAGGTCCACCGGGGCCACCTCATCCTCTACGGCTGCGGAGACTTCCTGAACGACTATGAGGGAATCTCTGGCCACACGGCCTTCCGTCCAGACCTGACGCTGCTGTACCTGGCATCCATCGCCCCGGCCACCGGTCAACTGACGGGCCTCCGCATGCTCCCGATGCAGCTGCGCCAACTCCGTCCCCATCATGCTTCACGACAGGACGCTGAGTGGCTGGGCGGCGTCCTGGACCGGCAGGGGCGGGACCTTGGGACCCGCACGCGGCTGGCATCAGACGGTAGCGGTGCGCTCGTCCTTCAGTGGACGTGAGCCTCCCAGACAAGCGACGAGCGGCCTCAGGGCCCCTGGCTCCCCCGCACAGCGGCGGAACCTCCTTGGACGCGGTGAGCGCACGCCTCCGGCCCAATGCAACCGGGCGCTCAGCCTTTCAACACCGCGAGCGGCACCAGCCGCGCCACCTTCCGCGCGATGCCAGCCGCCTCGACCGCGTCCACCACCCGATCCACGTCCTTGTAGGCCAGGGGCGCTTCCTCCGCGAGCTCCGCATTGGAGGGACACTCCACGGCGATGCCCTGACGATTCAGCGCCGCGCGCAGCTCACTTCCCACCACCTGGCGTTTGGAAGCGGCCCGGCTCAGCCGCCGTCCCGCCCCATGGCAGGCGCTGCTGAGTGAGATGGCCTCGGCAGCCTCCTGCCCCACCAGCACGAACGACGCCGTGCCCATGCTTCCGGGGATGAACACCGGCTGGCCGACCTGATGGTAGGCCGCGGGCAGTTCGGGGTGCCCTGGACCGAAGGCCCGCGTCGCGCCCTTGCGGTGTACACAGAGGCGCTGGCCTCCATGCGGCTCCAACTTCGCGATGTTGTGGGCCACGTCATAGACGATGCGAGGCCACGCAGCGGAACGGTCTCCGAACCACCGGCGGAACACCTCGCGCACCCGGTGGGTGAGCACCTGCCGGTTGGCCCAGGCGAAGTTGGCCGCGGCGCACATGGCCGCGAAGTAGTCCTGCCCCTCCGCCGACGACAGCGGCGCACAGGCGAGTTGACGGTCCACGAGCTGGATGCCCTCGCGAGCCAGGGCGCGGTCCATGGTGCGCACAGCATCCGTACAGACCTGGTGACCCAGTCCGCGCGAGCCCGTATGGATGAGCACGGTGAGCTGGCCCTCGAACAGCCCGAGCGCGGGGGCCGCCTCCGAGTCGAGGACGCGCTCCACCCGCTGCACTTCCAGGAAGTGGTTGCCGCCACCGAGCGTGCCAAGCTGGTCATGCCCCCGCTCCTGGGCCCGGACAGAGACCTTGGCGGTGTCGGCGCCATCGAGGCAACCTCTGGCCTCCAGGTAGTCGACGTCCTCCGGTGTTCCCAGTCCCAGCACGTCCACCAGATAGGGGACGCCCTCCGTGAGGACCCGGTCCATCTGCTCGGGCGCCAACGACAGGCGGCCATGCCGGCCGAAGCCTGTGGGAATGCTCCGAGCGAGGTCGTGAGCCACCTTCGGCAGGACCTCCTTCACGTCCTCGTGCCGAAGCCCGGTCGCCAGCAATCTCACGCCGCAGTTGATATCGAACCCGATGCCGCCCGGCGAGATGACGCCATCCGGCAACGCGGTACCCGCCACGCCGCCCACGGGGAAGCCGTAGCCCTCGTGCATGTCCGGCATTCCGATGGCGAAGCCCTGGATGCCCGGCAGTGTGGTGACGTTGACGAGCTGAGGCACGCTCCGGTCCTGGACCATCTGCTGGAGCAACTCCGAGTCCGCGACGATGCGGGCCGGTACCCGCATGTCCTCTCGGAAGCCCTGGCCCAGTTCATACAGGGCGGGCCCTATCTGCCGGATGAGCGGCTCGAGCTGCTGCGTGACCTCGGAATGTGTCTCCATGCGTGCCTCATGACAGGGGGGTCTCAGACATCGAGGACGACCGTGGCCGTGAAGCCGTCGTCGTGCTCGTGCAGCTCCAGGCCATGGAAGGTGGCGGCCTTCACAGCGGTCTTCAGCACGAGAGGCGAGACGCCACGAATGCGGGCGCGCAGCGACCGCTCTTGGAGCTCGTCCACCACGAGGTCCGTGTAGACGCGCTTCGTCAGGTCCGAGCGGGCGATGAGCTCATTGAGCCAGTCGACGAGCAGGGCCTCGGTGTCCTCCGCCACGAGCGTGACGCGCTCCCCCGCCGATTCTGGCGAGGGCTGCGGCAACGGTGCCTCTCCGAGCATGAGCTCCGCGAGCGCATACCCGGCCTCCTCGAAGAGTTCCGGGAGTCCCGTGCCTGAGATGCGGAGTTGAACCTCACTGACGTGCGGTTCGAATTGATGCGTACCTGACTCCACGACCGCCTCCTTCCCGCGCCCGAAGTGGAGATGCTCCCATCCGACGACAACCTCGTTGACGGCTCACGAAGGCGACGGTGGCGAAGCGTCCTGCTCCTCTGTCCCCATGGAGCGCGTTGCTTGTTCGAACTCGACCTCCGACGGCGGGCCTGTCCGCACCGGAAGTTCCAGCCGCCGCCATGCCGACATGCCGCCCAGCACGTTCGAGACCTGCTGAAAGCCGTTGCGGAGCAGGATGCTCGTGGCAAGTCCGGAGCGGTGGCCCGTGCTGCACACCACCGCGACCGGATGGTCCTCGCGCAGTCCCAGCTCGGAGAGGCACTCCTCCAGCTCTGTCACATACGCATGTCGTGCGCTCAGGATGTGGCCACGCTCGAACTCCGAGCGCTCGCGCACGTCGAGCACCTGGAAGCCCTCCCACTGGGAAAAGAGCGCCTCGGGCGTCAGCGTGCCGCTGCTCTCGATTGGCAGCCCCGCGTTGCGCCATGCCCCGAATCCTCCCGTGAGGATGCCCTCCACCTGGTCGAGGCCGACGCGGGCCAGGGCCAGCACGGCCTCCTTCGAGTCCGCGTGCGCAGGCAGGACGAGGAACAGCGGCGTGCTCGGCTGTACCATCTGTCCACTGAACACGGACACCCCCTGCATCCAGACATTCAGCGAGCCCGGGATGTGCCCCCCAGCGAAGGACTCGGGCTCACGCACATCCAGGACAAGGCCACTGTGACTTGCCCACTGAAAGCGTTTCGGCTCCAGGAAGGGGATGGCGGATGAATCCGCGGAGAGTGGCACGCCACCGCGGATGTTCACCTCCTCCATGCGCGAGAAATACGAAGGCCGGTGAAGCCGCTCCTGCACCTTGCGCTGGATGAAGTCGCTCCGGCTGGAGGTGAACACGGGGTTGTGCAGGCGCTCGAAGCCCAGTGTCGTCAACGCCCTGTCCGCGATGCCGCTGCCACACACCGAGCCTGCTCCGTGGGCCGGGAAGACCAGTGTCTGGTCGCCCAGGGGCAGGACCTTCTGATGGAGCGAATCAAAGAGGAGCGCGGCATTCTCGTAGACCCGCTCTGGCGCAGCCAGGTCCGTGCGCCCGGTCTCTCCAGCAAAGAGCGCGTCGCCCGTGAAGACGCCCCAAGCCTGGGCATGGTGGGGATCCAGGTAGACGGCCCAGCTCATGCTCTCTGGAGTGTGGCCCGGTGTATGAAGCGCCACCAGCGTCAAGGCCCCCAGGTGTAGCCGCTCTCGCTCGCCCATCCGCACGTCGGCATGGCCGGTGATGGGGTGCCGGCCAGCCACCACCTGCGCGCCTGCAATGCGGGCAAGCGCGGAAGTGCCCTCAACGAAGTCTTCCTGGCGGTGCGTCTGGAGCACGTAGCGCAGCCGCAACTCCTGCCGCCGCAACACGTCCAGGTAGACGTCGACATCACGCCGGGGGTCGACGACGAGCGCCTCGCCGTCACTGCCCAGGATGTAGGTGATTTGGGCAAGGCCCTCGGTCTTGATGGCCTGGAAGTACATGGCCCCTCCTCCGCTGAAGGTGGGCGCCATGACTGGAAAGAGCATCACGGGCACGCTGCGTTGCCGCCTGCATGGCTCGTCGGGGGTCCAGCCAGGAGCGGAGCATCCTTCCCCTCGTCTGAGTTGCTACCGCACGCCTGCCTGCGTGAATGGCGTCCGTGGAATCTCCATCACGCCTTCGCAACGCCGCGTGGAGGGCCGCTGGTACCTTCCGACCACGCAGCCGTCGCGTGTTCGAGAAGTGCGGCTTCGCCGTCGAGGGCACGCTGTGCAACTTCGAGCCTGCGCCTACGGAGGAGCAGCGCCGCAACGGCCTCCAGTTGGCTCCACGCTCGATCATCGGCGCGCTGGTGCCCGAGGACGTACCAGGGCTGCCCTGGTACGCGGACGTGGCGCGTGCAGACGATCAGGGCACCAGTTCGGCCGTGAGCGTGAATGGGGTCACTGAGCGGGGGTGGGGCCGCACCCTGCCGTCGTGAATGCAGGTGATTCGAGAGTCTCTGGAACACGAAAGGATTGCGGTCCCCGCGGCAGGGACCGTCACCTGGAATGCCGCGCGCCAGCGTCAGGAGATTCTGATGCTGGAGGTGTTGTTGTTCATCGCGCCAAGGCTCGGGGCGTCGGAATTCACGGGCAGCGTGTCGCCGGAGAAGTTGTCGTGCTTGTATAGGACGACCGCCAGGCCCTGCGGCTTCACCGAGCTGATGGTGTTGTTGTCGATGCCGTACCGCTCCAGCTCGGCCTGGGTGTACTGGCCAGGAGGCAGGTCCACCTCCTTGCCATCGAACTGCTCTTTGTAGAAGAACCTGGCCCTGGGCTGCACGGGCACGGATATGACCCTGATGCTGGAGACGTTGTTGTTCAGCGGGCCCAGTTCCTCGGCGTTGGCCACCACTTCGATCTGGTCGCCGGTGAAACCATCGTTCTGGTAGAGGACAGCCTTCACGCCAGGCGGCACCTTCACCGAGCTGATGGTGTTGTTCTCGATGCCCAGCGCCTCCAACTGTGCCCGGGTGTAGTTGCCAGGCGGCAGATCGACCTGTTTACCCTCGAAGTCTTCGTTGTAAAAAACGGTAATGCTTGCCATTGCGGTTCTCCTCCCTGGAGCGGTCCTGGCCATTCGTTGCCAGAACCGCCGGAAGCATTGGGCACCGCAATCCGGAAAAGCAATCCGGCTACAGTACCGTATCCGTCTGGCCAATGACGTGCTGAGAGGCGTTGAGTGCGGAGTCGGCGCCGAGGATCCTTGCGGGCATGTCAAAGCCGGTGGAGAAGCAGGAGTGGTTCCGGGTCGCGTGCGTACCGCTGCCCACCGCGAACTGCGCCAGCAGCACAGCTGCCCCCGTCCCCGTGCGACTGCACGCCTGGCTCGAAACCCAGGCATCACGCCCCCCGCCCAAGAGTCCACTGGGCCAGGCCATTTCCTATGCTGCTGAAGCAGTGGGAGGCCCGCACCCGCTTCATGGAGAATGAGCGCATTCCTCTCGACAACAACCGCTCGGAATCGGCGCTGCGGAAGGCTGTCCTGGGCCGCAAGAATCTCGTCTTCGTCGGCCACGAGGCCGCGGGCGAAAACCTCGCGGGCCTCTACGCGCTGGTGGCCACCCACGAGGCCAATGGCGTCAATCCCGAGGCATACCTCGCCGACGTCCTGCTGCGCGTGCAGACACATCCCAACTCATGCATCGGTGAACTGCTGCCCCACGAGTGGAAGCGGCGAAGCGTCGCCGCCCCGCCCGACTTACCCCTCCAGCCCAGTCTCTGAATCCTCGCGGCGTGCGTCGACCACGGTCCTCGTCCGTCGGCAACCGCTCACGTCACGTCATTGCCCGGACGGTTGCACCGTGCCGCGCGGGTGGGCCTGGGAGCGTCAGTTCGCTCCCAGGCTCCAGCGCTGCACCAGCTCCGTCCTGCGGGACGGGTCCTTCAGCAGCTGGTTGGCCCAGTGCAGGGGGCCGGCCCGCCGCACCATCTCGAACTCAGCCGCGAGCAGGGGGATGACCCAGAGCAGGTTCACGGGCGCGCCTGGAGGCAGGGGCACGGTGGGCCCCTGTGCGATGACGAAGTGGCGCAGCCCCAGGAGCGGGTCGGAGACGACGGCGATGTCGCCCGGCGCCCAGGCCGACTGGCTGCCCTCGTTCGATTGCATCAGCGTCCCCAGCGCCGACAGGGCCAGGGCGCGCTCCGGGCTGTGCGAGTCCATCCACGCTGCCAGCTCCACATGGGTGGCACTTGAATCCCGCTTTCCGCTCGCCTGCGGCCCCCAGCCGAAGCCATTGGTGACAACCGTGAAGCCGCTCTGGCCCAGGCGCGTGCGCACGAGTACCTCGTGCGGAGGGAGCGCCTGCGAAGCCGGAGGTGCAACGTGGGCGATGGTGTCGCCCGGCAAGGCGCCCTCCAGGGCATGGCGGAAGAGGGCCTGGTACGTATTGACGCCCACGCTCGAGGAGAACGGCTTGCCCGGTGCCGACGCTCGCGCCCAGCGGGTGAAGGGCTCCGCGGCATCCGAGAGGCGCTCGAGCATCAGGCTGGAAGGCTCGCCGGCGCGGACCCGGTAGCTCATGGTGTCTCCGCCGAATGGCTCGGGCCAGGAGCCGGGCTGCACGCCCAGCGGCACCTCCAGGACCTCATCCGCGGAGAGTGGGCGGTTCTCGCGAACCATGCGATAGGCAGCGAAGTACAGGGCCTCCCGGCCACGCGACGTCTCCCACGTGTCCCACTCCTCCGGTGCGAGGTGGAGATCCGGCAGCCCG
Source organism: Myxococcus sp. AB036A (assembly GCF_006547355.1). Lineage (NCBI taxonomy): Bacteria > Pseudomonadati > Myxococcota > Myxococcia > Myxococcales > Myxococcaceae > Myxococcus > Myxococcus sp. AB036A. The sequence continues at coordinate 87,815 of NZ_VHLC01000026.1, forward strand.
AAGCTCTCCAAGCCGCGCAGCTGAAGGTAGCGGCTGCCCCGGCGGCGGGAGAGATCGACCCAGGCGCGGAACGGACGGTAGTCGGGGTGGGGTAGATCCCGGAGCAGCCGAGCGAAGATCCTGGCGTCCTTCACGAGCGAGCCCGCCTGGTGCAAAACCACCGCCGTGCCGTTGAGAGCAAGGCGTGAGACCAACAGCGAGAAGACGCGCATCACACCGTCCTCTGCCCACGGGTCCGGCCTGGCGCCGCCTCGCATCGGCTGCTCCTCGCCCTGACGCGGGGAGATGCCGGAAGCGAGCGTCAGGTAGCAACCCTCCCGTGGGAGGTTCGGAAACTGCCGCAGGTCCAGGCCCTCACGGGGCAGGGGGCCATTTCCCCTGAAGACACGCACGGTGTGCCGGCCGTTCGTGAGTCGGACTCCCTGGCCGACCTCCACGGTGAAGCCCAGCTCTGCCAGGCCCAGTCTCGAGAGCCACGCGCCTGGAGCCTCCGCGAGGCCAGGCAGGGACTCCGCGAAGAGGACCGAGGCATGAGCCAGCGGGCGGGGAGGCGAGAGTCCCGCCGGGCCCTCGGCAATGGGGATGGCGTCTGGAGAGGAGTTCACGAGAGCGGATCGGGGATCGTGCATGAGACTGAGGACACAGGGAGCCTGGCCGGGCGACGGCAGCGCCTTCGCGCGGGGGCCCATCTCTCAACGCGCCAGAGCCCTCCGTCACTCCTTGACCTCCTGAGCCGGAGTTGGGCCCCTCCGTGTGCCTGTCCCTGTCCGAGTGCGCAGGAGTCCGCGGTGCTTCGTCTATCCGCGGTCCGTAGCGACGTCGCGGGTTTCTTCCATCAGCCGGAGCAGGGGCGCCTCATGCAGGGAGTCCTTTCCCAGCCCCTTGCGGCAAGGTCTCGAAGTCGAACGTCCTCCTGAGCAACTCTGCCCGCCAGGACATCCAGGCCACGCCCGCCATCTCCCTGCGGCCCAGGCCCGGCGTCTGGGTCACGGCCACCCGGCGCTGAGGCTCAATCGTTGCAACAGACACGGTAGGCGCCCTGATAGCGCGGCCCGTCCGTCGCCATGCAGTCATCGCCGATGGACTTCACGCCGCCACGCTCCGCACAGAACCGCGGCGCCTGCTGACGCGACATCGCACAGGCCTCCTCCCGCGTGTTGTACGTCCCCCGAGCCTCGACGTAGAGGCATGGCTTCGCCGGCGGCTGTGCCGGAGCCTGCTCCGATGGCTGTTCAGACGCCGGCGGCTGTACCAGAGCCTGCTCAGGCGGCTGCGCAGACACCGGCGCAGACGTCGGCTCGGGCTTGACCTCGGGGGCGACGCTTCCGCACGCCATCATTAGCAGTCCCACGGCCACGCCCCCGAATACCCTGATGCCCAGCTTCATGTGCCAGCCCTCCCTGTGCTCACGGTGGTGGAAACGTCGGAGCATACACGGGATTCATCGCCGGTCCTGGGCTCCTGGAAACGCTGGTGCCCAGTATCCGTGCACATGAGTGCGGCCTGTCAGCCCCGTCCACCCGAATGCAAGACAAGCAGGCCCGGTGCGCTTCGCGCCATTCGAGTTGCATCCCCCTCCCCTGTCCGGAACATCGCTCGCGAAGTAAGCGAAGACGCCGTGGAACCTCGTGAGGTTTGCCCGAGGTGGAGGCACCAGGGACGCCAGGCGACGCAGCAACTCCAACCCGGTGAAGAGGGGGTGCGTGGTGCCGTCCGACTGCGGCGCTTCATCCGATAGGCGATGCGGCTGTCCTCCGCTCGTGGCAGTCGCTCCAGCGCCAGCGCACCGCGCGCCCGGTAGCGGCATCGCCGTTCCAGTCCCTGCCTGTCATTGGCATGCAAATGCGTGTTGGCGTGCAGGGAGAACCCCTCCAGCAAGAAGCACCGCGGCTGCTTGTTGTGAGGGAGCCGGACGTCCACCTCCGTCCAGCGCAGCCGTTGCCGCAGGGAGTGCGCCTGGTACGCCTGCAGCGCGTCCTCAGGCCCTTGTACGGGGTACCTGGCGAAGTCCCGCTCCACGTACCGGAACAGGCCGCGCCCCACGTCGCTCGCCTCCGCCAGCAGCGTGGCAAAGTTCTCCCTCACCGCCTCGTACAGCACCGTCCCCTCCGACTGCCTCCGCCGGTACGCCCACCCCCGCTCATCCAC